>JAYVVB010000123.1:0-8132 GCA_043787455.1 Rhizobacter sp. | reverse complement strand
CGGAGACCTCGGCGTCGGTGATGCCGGAGCCCGGATCGTCGGCGGCGACGATCATCGCCTCGAGCAGGTTGCGCGGCGCAGCGCGGCGCTCGGGATCGGCGTCGAGCCGGGCGCGCGCGGCGTGGACGAAGCCGTCGATCGCGTGGCCGACGGCGACGACGCTGCGATCGAGCTCGCGGTCCTCGGCCGACTTCCACCAGCGCCAGGTCGGCAGCGGCGACAGCAGACGTCGGAAGAGGGCGGGGAAGATCTTGTCGAGGTGGCTCTGGATCACCTCTTCGTTCGACTCGAGCGTGTTCACGTCGGCACCGAAGGCCAGGCCGGAGATCGCGTCGACGGTGAAGCGCATCAGGTCGGGCTGGAGGTCGATCGCCGTGCCCGTGCTCGCGGCCAGACGCCAACGCTTCTCGAGTCGCGCCGAGACCTTGACCAGAGACGGGAAGTAAGCGCGCAGGTGGCGCGGGTCGAAGCTAGCCATGACCATCTTGCGCTGGCGTAGCCAGGCGTCGCCCTCGGCGCCGAAGACGCCGGCCGCCAGGCCGATCTCGCTCGCGATCTGGCCGAAGCGCTGGGTGCGACGAAAGCCTTCGGGTCGGTCGCGGAAGACCTGGCCGACGGCAGCGTGGTCGGTGACGACGAAGATCTTGCGCGAGCCGAGCCGGAAGCGGAAGTACGGCCCGTACTCGGCCGCCCAGCGCTCGACCTGGCGATGGATGTGCGGAATGTCGATCTGCAGCATGTTGCCGATGAGGGGCAATCCCCGCGGGCCGGGCAGGTCAGCGATCTCGCGCAGCTTCGTCGGCACGGGGCCGGTCAGCGTCTCGGTCGGCGGGGCCATGGTTCCCTTTCAGTGCTTCGATGACACCTTGTGCCGCATCAGCCGGCCATGCTCACGCTCCCAGTCGCGCTTCTTCTCAGTGTCGCGCTTGTCGTGCTCGGCCTTGCCCTTGGCGAGGGCGATCTCGGCCTTCACCCGGCCGCCCTTGTAGTGGAGGTCGAGCGGCACGAGGGTAAAGCCCTTCTGCTCGACTTTGCCGATCAGGCGGCGGATCTCTTCCTTGTGCATGAGGAGCTTCTTGGTCCGGTCGGCCTCGGGCTGGACGTGGGTCGAGGCGCTGCGCAGCGCGTTGATGCGACAGCCGATCAGCCAGAGCTCGCCGTCACGGATGACGACGTAGCCGTCGGTGAGCTGCACCTGACCCGCGCGCACGGCCTTGATCTCCCAGCCGGCGAGGACGACGCCCGCTTCGTGTCGCTCCTCGATGTGATAGTCGAATCGGGCACGGCGGTTCTCGGCGATCGACATCGTGGCGTTGAAAAAGAGATGGACATGGGCGAAGCCGCTCGACACGACGCGGCTCCTACAATTTGTCGATTGTATGAAGCAGGTCAGGAAGTCGGTGCTGCTCTGGTACGCGCCGCACGAGATCTATCAACTCGTCGTCGACGTCGACAAGTACCCGCAGTTCCTGCCGTGGTGTGAGCGGGCGGAGGTCCTGTCGCGCGACGATCAAGGGCAGACCGCACGCCTGCACCTCTCCTATGCCGGCGTCCGCCAGGCCTTCACGACCCGGAACGTCCAGGTCGCCGACCGGTCGGTCCACGTCGGCCTGGTCGACGGGCCGTTCTCGCTCCTCGACGGCTTGTGGCAGTTCGTGCCGCTGCCGCTTCCAGCCGGCCCGGGCTCGACCGGAAGCGATGCCTGCAAGATCGAGTTCGAGCTGCGCTACCAGTTCGCCAACGCCGTCCTCGAGATGGCAATCAGCCCCGTCTTCGATCGCATCGCCGACACGCTGGTCGATTCGTTCGTGCGCCGGGCCGAGCAGGTCTATGGTCCGCGCTGACGCGGACGCCCGAGCACGCCCGTGAAGGTCGCGGTCGCGTTCAGTCCGAGCGCCGGGGTCGCGCTGGAGTGGGCTGTCGACGTGCCGACGTCGGCGACCGCGATCGACGCGATCCGGGCGAGCGGACTCTCCGAGCGGTTTCCGGAGATCGATGTCGGTGCGGCCACGATCGGCCTCTGGGGCCGATCGTGCGCTCTCGACGCGCCGCTGACCGAAGGCGACCGGGTCGAGCTCTACCGGCCGCTGGCCATGGACCCGAACGAAGCGCGACGCCTGAGAGCGAAACAACTGCGCGCGCGAAAGCGCGCGTGACCGACTACTTGCAGTCGGTGCCGATCACATCCTTGGTCCGCTTGGTCTCTTCGGCGCGCTGCTTGTCGTCGAGGAACTCGCGTTCGCCGTTCGCATTCGACCGCGCCAGCCGGATTCCGCTCTCGAGGGTCGTGAGCTGCGTCTTGGCGCGCGTGCAGTTGTCGGCCTTCAGGGCGGCGATGCGCTGCTCCTCGGCCTTGGCCTTCGCGGCGGCATCGGCTTCGGCCTTCTTGCGCGCGGCTTCGAGCCCCGGGTCTGCCATGCGGGGCATGAGCGAGCCGGAGGCCGCGGCCGAGGCCGAGTTGCCGCTTGAAACGATCGACACCGGCGCGTTCGGCACCGGCCCGGCGCGCCGCGGCGCCGCGTTCGGTCGGGTGAGGATGTCCTGATCGGGTGTGCCGAGCGGTGGCGGCAGGTCGCTGTACTGGACGTGACCGCCCTTGTCGCGCCACTTCCATTGCGCTTCGGCAGGAAGGCTGAGCAGCGACGCTGCGACGAGAGTCATCAGGGCAGCGAAAGGTCGAACCATGGTCGTGGAGCACTGCATGAGAGGTGGCCGGCAGTGTAGCGGCGCACCGCCGAACTGCGGCGCGCAGACGCACGCAAACCGGTACTTTGCACCCGCATCCGTATAATTCGCTTTTGCGTCCGGAGCTATTCCCATGCGCCTTCTGGGCAAAGCGCTGACGTTCGACGACGTTTTGCTGGTCCCCGCGTTCTCGAGCGTTCTGCCGCGCGACACCGACCTCACGACGCGCCTCTCCCGCAACATCCGCCTCAATCTCCCGCTCGTGTCGGCGGCGATGGACACCGTCACCGAGGCGCGCCTGGCGATCGCGCTGGCGCAGGAAGGCGGCATCGGCATCGTTCACAAGAACATGACGCCGAAGCAGCAGGCCTCGGAGGTGGCGAAGGTCAAGCGCTATGAATCCGGCGTGTTGCGCGACCCGATCACCGTGACGCCCGAGATGTCGGTGCGCGAGGTGATCGCGCTGGCCAAGGCGCGCGGCATCTCCGGCTTTCCGGTGCTCCGGGGCAAGGTCGTCGTCGGCATCGTCACCAATCGCGACTTGCGTTTCGAGACGCGTCTCGACGCGCCGGTCAAAGAGATCATGACGCAGCGCGACCGGCTCGTCACCGTGCGCGAGGGCGCGACGCTGGCCGAAGGCAAGGCGTTGATGCATCGCGAGAAGCTCGAGCGCGTCCTCGTCGTCAACGATGCCTTCGAGTTGCGCGGCCTGATGACCGTCAAGGACATCACCAAGCAGACGAGTTTCCCCAACGCCGCGCGCGACGCGCAAGGCAAGCTTCGCGTCGGTGCCGCGATCGGCGTCGGCGAAGGCACCGAGGAGCGTGCCGAGCTGCTTGTGCAGGCCGGTGTCGACGCTCTCGTCGTCGACACCGCGCATGGCCACAGCGCCGGCGTGATCGAGCGCGTGCGCTGGGTCAAGCGCAGCTTTCCGAACGTCGACGTCATCGCCGGCAACATCGCGACCGGCAAGGGCGCGCTCGACCTGGTCGAGGCCGGGGCCGATGCGGTCAAGGTCGGCATCGGCCCGGGCTCGATCTGCACGACGCGCATCGTCACCGGTGTCGGCGTTCCGCAGGTGCTGGCCATCGACGAGGTCGCCAGGGCGATCGCCGGTAGCGGCGTGCCGCTGATTGCCGACGGCGGCGTGCGCTACTCCGGTGACCTGGCCAAGGCGATCGCCGCCGGCGCCGACGCGGTGATGATGGGCGGCGCCTTCGCCGGAACCGAGGAAGCGCCGGGGGAGGTGATCCTGTTCCAGGGCCGCACGTACAAGAGCTACCGCGGCATGGGCTCGATCGGCGCGATGCAGCAGGGCTCGGCCGACCGCTACTTCCAGGAAGGCGAGGCGAGCGCCGCCGGCTCGGTCGGCGGCACCAAGCTCGTTCCCGAAGGCATCGAGGGCCAGGTGCCGTACAAAGGTTCGGTCGTCGGCATCGTCTTCCAGATGGGCGGCGGGCTGCGCGCGGCGATGCACTACTGCGGCTGCGCCAGCATCGCCGAGATGCACGAGAAGGCCGAGTTCGTCGAGATCACCTCGTCGGGGGTGCGCGAGAGCCACGTCCACGACGTCCAGATCACCAAGGAAGCGCCGAACTATCGGGCCGAGTGAGGCGTTATAATCTGGCCAGACCACAAAAAGTTCTGGATAGAAACATGCGCAGCGCCGGCATCTTCGAAGCCAAGCAAAACTTCTCTCAGCTGATCGACGCCGTCGAAGCCGGCGAAGAGGTTCGCATCACGCGCCACGGCAAGGAGATCGTGCGCATGCTGCCGGTGCAGCGGGTCGTGATCAGCGACGAGCAGATCGAGCGGGAGCTGAAGGCGCTCGACGAGCTCCGGTCGCGGATCAAGCCCGGGCCGGGCTGGAAGGAACTGCGCGACGAAGGTCGCGAGTGAGTCCTTCGGCCGTCGTTCTGGACGCGTCGGTGACGGCCACCTGGCTGCTCCCCGATGAAGTCACCGATGCCTCGCGAAAGGTGTTCGTGCGCATCCGGCGCGGCTCGCTCGTCGCCCACGCGCCCGAGCTGTGGCTCTGGGAGTGCGGCAACATCATCGCCAACGGCGTGAAGCGCGACCGCATCACCCCGGCCGATGCGCTGCTCACCTGGAGCGTGCTCGACGCCATCCGCAGCCGCGTCGAGGTCATGAGCCCGGCGCCGGCGCAGGCACGCGCGGCCCTCACCCTCGCCATCGACGACGGCCTATCGCTGTACGACGCCGCGTACCTTTGGCTCGCGTTATCGCTGAAAGTGCCGCTCCTGTCGACCGATCGCACGCTGGCCCGCGCCGCCAGCCGACGGTCCGTCGCCGTGGTCAGCCTCGAGGAGGTGGCATGACCGGCCTCGAGCCCCCGCCGGCCACCGCTGCGAAGCGCGAAGCGGCGATGCCCTTCATCATGATCACGGTGCTGATCGACATGATGTCGATCGGCCTGATCGTGCCGGTGCTGCCGGCCTTCGTCGGCAGCTTCACTTCGTCGCAGAGCGAGCAGGCATGGTGGTACGGCGCGGTGACCTTCGCCTTCAGCCTCGCCAACTTCATCGCCTCGCCGCTCCTCGGCGCGCTCTCCGATCGATTCGGCCGAAGGCCCGTGCTGCTCCTCGGTTTCTGCGGCCTCGCGATCAGCTTCTTCGGCACCGCGATGGCAACGGCGATCTGGGTGCTGATCGTCGCGCGTGTGCTGAGCGGGGCGATGCAGGCGACCGCGCTCGTCGCCAATGCCTACGTCGCCGACATCACCGAGCCCGAGAACCGGGCGCGCCGCTTCGGCCTCTTGGGCGCGATGTTCGGGCTCGGCTTCATCCTCGGTCCCGTCGTCGGCGGCATCCTCTGCGCCATCGACCTGCGCCTGCCGTTCTTCGCCGCCGGCAGCCTCGCGCTCGTCAACCTTCTCTACGGCTTTTTCGTGCTGCCCGAGTCCTTGCCGGCCGAGAGCCGGCGCCGCTTCGACTGGCGCACGGCCTTCAACCCGATCACCGCGCTCGCCGAGCTGGGACGGCTCGGCGGCATCGGTCGACTCGTCGGGGTGATCGCATGCACGGCGCTGTCGCAGTTCATGCTCTACACCACCTGGGTCCTCTACGCGACCTTCAAGTTCGGCTGGGGTCCGAGAGAAAACGGCTGGTCGCTGTTCGCCGTCGGCGTGATGTCGGCGCTGGTGCAGGGCGTGCTGCTCGGGCGCCTGCTGAAGCGCTTCACGCCGCAGCGACTGGCGATCGCGGGCCTCGTGTCGTCGACGCTCGCCTACATCGGCTGGGGCGCAGCGACCGAGGGCTGGATGATGTTCGCCGTCGTCTTCTGCAACGTCCTCGGCTTCACCGTCGCGGCGTCGCTGCAGAGCATCTTCTCGAGCGCTGCCGACCCGACCACGCAAGGCCGGACGATGGGCGCGGTGAGCGGTTTGCAGAGCCTGATGGCCGTGGTCGCGCCGCTGATCGGCGCGCCGCTGCTCGTCGTCGTCTCGCACCTGCCGCAGGGCGACTGGCGCATTGGCGCGCCGTTCTACTTCTGTGCTCTCGTCCAGGCGGTCGCGCTCTTGCTCGCCTGGACCCACTTCCAAAACGCCCGCCGCGGCCGCCTCCACGCGGCCAGTGGCACCGCCTGACACCATGACGCACGACCGAATCCTCATCCTCGATTTCGGCTCGCAGGTGACGCAGCTGATCGCACGCCGCGTGCGCGAGGCGCACGTGTTCTGCGAGATTCATCCCAACGACGTCAGCGACGAGTTCGTGCGCGACTTCGCGCCCAAGGGCGTGATCCTCTCCGGCAGCCACGCGTCGACCTACGAGGAGCACGAGCTGCGTGCGCCCAAGGCGGTGTTCGAGCTCGGCGTGCCGGTCCTCGGTATCTGCTACGGCATGTTCACGATGGCGGTCCAGCTCGGCGGCCAGGTCGAGGCGAGCACGCACCGCGAGTTCGGCTACGCCGAGGTGAGGGCGCGCGGTCACACGCGCCTGCTCGAGGCGATCGAGGACTTCGCGACTAGCGATGGCCACGGCATGCTCAAGGTCTGGATGAGCCATGGCGACAAGGTCACGGCGCTGCCGACGGGTTTCGCGCTGATGGCGTCGACGCCGAGCTGTCCGATCGCGGGCATGGCCGACGAGCAGCGCGGCTTCTACGGCGTGCAGTTCCATCCCGAAGTGACGCACACGGTCAAGGGCAAGGAGCTGCTCGACCGCTTCGTGCTCGAGATCTGCGGTGCGCGGCCCGACTGGGTGATGGGCAACTACACCCTCGAGGCGGTCGCGAAGATCCGCGAGCAGGTCGGCGACGACGAGGTGATCCTGGGCCTCTCGGGCGGCGTCGACTCGAGCGTCGCCGCAGCGCTGATCCACAAGGCGATCGGCGACCGGCTCACCTGCGTCTTCGTCGACCATGGGCTGCTGCGCAAAGACGAAGCCCGGCTCGTGATGGAGATGTTCGCTGGGCGCCAGCACATCAAGGTGATCGCCGTCGACGCGAGCGAGCGCTTCCTCGGCGAGCTTGCCGGCGTCACCGACCCGGAAGCCAAGCGCAAGATCATCGGCAAGGAGTTCGTCGATGTCTTCGTGCGCGAGGCCGGCAAGCTGAAGCAGGCGAAGTGGCTGGCGCAGGGGACGATCTATCCCGACGTGGTCGAGTCGGGCGGCGCGAAGACGAAGAAAGCGATCACGATCAAGAGCCATCACAACGTCGGCGGCCTGCCGGCGACGCTGGGATTGAAGCTGCTCGAGCCGCTGCGCGAGCTCTTCAAGGACGAGGTGCGCGAGCTTGGTGTCGCTCTCGGCCTTCCGCACGAGATGGTCTACCGCCATCCGTTCCCGGGCCCGGGATTGGGCGTGCGCATTCTCGGCGAAGTCAAGCGCGAGTTCGCCGACCTGCTGCGCGGCGCCGACGCGATCTTCATCGAGGAGCTGCGGGCGACGATCGATCCCGTCAGCGGCAAGAGCTGGTACGACCTCACGAGCCAGGCGTTCGCCGTGTTCCTGCCGGTGAAGAGCGTCGGCGTCATGGGCGACGGCCGAACCTACGACTACGTGGTCGCGCTGCGTGCCGTGCAGACCAGCGACTTCATGACCGCCGACTGGGCCGAGCTGCCGTACGCATTGTTGAAGAAAGTCTCGACCCGGATCATCAACGAGGTTCGCGGCATCAATCGCGTCACGTACGATGTGTCGTCGAAGCCGCCGGCGACGATCGAGTGGGAGTGAGCGTTGAGAGCTGTCCTCGGAGTCGTCTCGCTGCTGGTCGCGCTGGCCGTCGGCGCGTTCGTCGCGAAGACGCAGCTTCGGACTCCGGCCGTCGCCGGGCCTGCCGCCGTCTCGGCCTCGGGCGGGAGCGTCGCGAGCGAAGCCAAGGCGGTCGAGGAGAAGGCGGGAGCCGACGTCACCCGCGCGCTGCAGGAAGGCGCCCGTCGCAACGAGGACGCCGACCGCTGATGGCGTCGCCGATCGACGAGG
>JAYVVB010000122.1:0-2517 GCA_043787455.1 Rhizobacter sp. | reverse complement strand
TCCGATCTGCATCCCGCTGGTGAGCCAGACGGTGTTGCTCCGGGGCGTCAATGACGACGCGGCTGTTCTGGAAGCCCTGATGCGGGCCTTTGTCGAATGCCGGATCAAACCCTATTACCTGCACCATGGCGATCTGGCGCCGGGCACGGCGCATCTGCGCACCACGATCGAGCAGGGGCAGGCGCTGATGCGCGACCTCCGGGGGCGGGTCTCCGGCCTGTGCCAGCCGGATTACGTGCTCGACATTCCCGGCGGCCATGGCAAGGCGCCGATCGGTCCGAATTATTTGTCGCATGCGAATTCGGGGAACCGAGAACTATCCTCGGAAACGCAGTATCGTGTCGTCGACTATTGCGGCGATGTTCATCTCTATCCTCCGGCGTCGTGACGTTGCGATGATCGAGGAGGAGGAAAAACAGCCGCCGCCGGAAGACCAGGGCAATCGCGCGGTCGAAAACGCGGTTATGCTCGGGTTTTTCGCGGTACTGGTGGTGGCCGGAATCTGGCTGCTCGGCACCATGGCCGATATACGAAAGGTGCAGGACTGCGCCGCCCAGGGACGCCGCAATTGCGCAACGATCGACGTTCCGGCACGATAGAACAACCGAGAGGGAGAACCAAAATGCGAAAAACGATCCTGTCGATAGCGTTGATGGTTCTGGCCGGCAGCCCCGGCGCGTTCGCGCAAGGAGGGACCTCGACGGTCTCGAAGAACGCGGACAAGCCGTCGGCGCAGGCGCCGGTCGGTCACCGTCAGCCGCGCGTCGGCGACGTGCCCAACGAAAAGAACCTGAGCGATCCGAACGACCCGTTGAGCAAGGAAAATGCCGCGCTCGACCGCAAGATCAAGAGCATCTGCCGAGGTTGCTAGACGGGAGCAGGGCACGACAATCCATGACGTGCCCCGCTTCGTGATCTCCAAGCCAGCAGTATCAGGCCGAACGTTCCCGCGGCTTGCTTTCCTTCAAGCTCCGTCTTGTCGCAACGGCCTCCGCCAGCACGTTGAGCGTCGACACCGTCGTCTCCCAGTCGATGCAGCCGTCGGTGATGCTTTGTCCGTAGGTGAGCGGCTTGCCGGGCACGACCTCCTGCCGGCCTGCCACCAGGTTGCTCTCGATCATGACGCCGATGATGCGTTGCTCCCCGTC
The DNA here is from genome assembly GCA_043787455.1 of Rhizobacter sp. GTDB lineage: Bacteria > Pseudomonadota > Gammaproteobacteria > Burkholderiales > Burkholderiaceae_C > Schlegelella_A. The sequence goes on along the minus strand of JAYVVB010000122.1, from coordinate 1,369 downwards.
GGAGACCTGCCGGGCGATGTCGGCCGCTACCAGCGGCTGGTTCTCGGGCTTCTTGCTGCTGTTGGCGTGGCTGGTGTCGATCATGATGCGTGGTGCCACACCGGCACGGGCAAGCTCGATCGCCGCGGCATCAACGCTTCCTCGGTCGTAGTTCGGCGCGTGGCCGCCACGCAGGATGACGTGGCAGTCCTCGTTGCCGGTCGTTGCCGCAATCGCCGAGCGTCCGCCCTTCGTCACCGCCATGAAATGATGCGGGTGCGAGGCCGACTTCACTGCTTCGGCGGCGATCCGCACATTGCCGTCGGTGCCGTTCTTGAAGCCGACCGGGCATGACAATCCGGAAGCGAGCTCGCGATGGATCTGGCTCTCGGTGGTCCGCGCACCGATCGCGCCCCAGGCGATCAGGTCGCCGATGTATTGCGGCGAGATCACGTCGAGCAGTTCGCTGCCCGAGGGTACGCCGAGACGGTTGATGTCGACGAGCAGCGAGCGCGCGATGCGCAAGCCCTCGTTAATCTTGTAGCTCTCGTCGAGATACGGATCGTTGATCAGGCCCTTCCAGCCGACCGACGTCCGCGGCTTCTCGAAATACACGCGCATCACGATCTCGAGCGTGTCGGCGAAACGCTTCCGCTCGCCGGCGAGCTTGCGGGCGTATTCGAGCGCGGCGGAAGGATCGTGGATAGAACACGGGCCGATGATGACGAGGAGTCGGTCGTCGCCGGTCACTTGACCAGCCTGGCTAACCCGCTGCCCAGCGCGCAGCAGCCGCCGGATCTTCGCGCGCGTTTCGCCAACGAGCGTCTCGATCGGCGTTCCCTCGATCGGAAAGAAGCGGATCAGGTGCTCGGGCGGCGGCAACAGATCGACCGATGCGACACGCTCGTCGTCGGTGCGCGATGTCTTTTCGGCCTCGGCCAGCGCGTGACGCGTGTCAATCGTGCTCATGACGACGCCTGCGATACACGCCAGCGCTTGAGCCAGCCGAGTCCTTCTGACGTACCCGCGCGCGGCCGATATTCGCAGCCGACCCAACCGTCGTACCGAAGCTCATCCATCAGCGCGAACAGAAACGGATAGTTGACTTCGCCGACGTCGGGCTCGTGGCGCCCGGGAACGCCGGCAATCTGGATGTGACCGACGTCGCGCACGAACTTCCTGAGCTTCATCGCGAGATCACCCTCGACGATCTGGCAGTGATAGAAGTCCATCTGCACCTGGAGATTTTCGGCGCCGACCTCGGCGCGGACGGCGTGCGCTTCATCCTGCCGATTGAGAAAGTAGCCGGGCACGTCGCGCGGATTGATCGGCTCGATGACGACAGTGATGCCCGCGCTCGCGGCTTCGCGCGCAGCAATGGCGAGGTTTT
>JAYVVB010000121.1:0-4531 GCA_043787455.1 Rhizobacter sp. | reverse complement strand
CCCGCTTCGCGCAGGTTGAGTCGGTGCTCGTCGACGCGCCCTACTTCGCGGGAAGTGATTTCTCGATCGTCGACGCCGTGTATTCGCCGGTGTTCCGCTATTTCGACACCTTCGACCGCATTGTCGATCTGGGCGTCTTCGAGCGCACGCCGAAGCTGCGCGCGTGGCGCGCGGCGCTGGCGGAGCGCCCGTCGGTTCGCAGCGCCGTCAGCGTCTCGTATCCGGAACGGCTGATGGCCTTTCTGCGCGCTCGCGGCTCGGCACTATCGGCCTTGGCCGAGGCCGCCCCGGCCTGATCGAGCGCCGCCGGCGTCGCGCGCCGCGTCAGGAGTCGCGCGCCGCCTTTTTCCGCTCGTGCTCCTTGAGGTGGCGCTTGCGGATGCGGATCGACTTCGGCGTGATCTCGACGAGCTCGTCGTCGGCGATGAACTCGACGGCGTACTCGAGCGTGAGCTGGATCGCCGGCGTGATCTTGATCGCGTCTTCCTTGCCGGAGACGCGAAAGTTGGTGAGCTGCTTGCCGCGCACGGCGTTGACGACGAGGTCGTTGTCGCGCGAGTGGATGCCGATCACCATCCCTTCGTAGAGCGGATCGCCGGCCTTCACGAACATGCGGCCGCGGTCGTCGAGCTTGCCGAGCGAGTAGGTGACGGCCTCGCCGTCGTCCTGGCTGATCAGGACGCCGTTCTTGCGCCCTTCGATCTCGCCCTTGTACGGCTCGTAGCTGTCGAAGATGTTGCTGATCAGGCCGGTGCCTCGCGTCAGGTTCAGGAATTCGTTCTGGAAGCCGATCAGACCGCGCGCCGGGATCTTGTAGTCGAGGCGGACGCGGCCCATGCCGTCCGGCTCCATGTTGACGAGGTCGGCGCGGCGCTCGCCGAGCGCCTGCATGACCGCGCCCTGGTGCTGGTCCTCGACGTCGGCGGTGACGAACTCGATCGGCTCGGTGCGCACGCCGTCCGTTTCGTGGAAGACGACGCGCGGCTTCGAGACGGCGAGCTCGTAGCCCTCGCGGCGCATGTTCTCGAGCAGGATCGTCAGATGCAGCTCGCCCCGGCCCATGACCTCGAAGATGCCATCCTCGTCGGTGTCGCGGACCCGGAGCGCGACGTTCGACTGCAGCTCGCGGTCGAGGCGGTCGCGAATCTGGCGGCGGGTGATGAACTTGCCTTCGCCGCCGGCTAGCGGCGAGTTGTTGACGCAGAAGTTCATCGTCAGCGTCGGCTCGTCGACGATGAGCATCGGCAAGGGCTTCGGATCGTCGAGGCTGGTCAGGGTCACGCCCACGCCGATGCCCTCGATGCCGTTGATCAGAACGATGTCGCCCGGCCCGGCCTCGGTCGCCTGTTGGCGCTCGAGCCCCTCGAACTTCAGCACCTGGTTGACGCGCGCCTTGATCGGCGTCGATTCAGGACCGGAGAACATCGCCACCTCCTGCATCGGCTTGAGCGTGCCCTGGTTGATGCGGCCGATGCCGATTCGTCCGACGTAGGTCGAATAGTCGAGCGAGCAGATCTGCAGCTGCAGCGGATCGTCGGGCGAGCCGGCGTGGGCGGGCACGTGCTCGAGCACGGCGTCGAAGAGCGGTGCCAGGTCAACTCCAACCGCACCCTTCTCGAGCGTCGCCCAGCCGTTCAGGCCGGAGGCGTAGATCACCGGGAAGTCGAGCTGCTCCTCGGTCGCGCCGAGCTTGTCGAAGAGATCGAAGGTGGCGTTGACGACATAGTCCTCGCGCGCCCCCGGCCGGTCGACCTTGTTGACGACGACGATCGGCTTCAGGCCGAGCGCGAGCGCCTTCTTGGTGACGAAGCGCGTCTGCGGCATCGGCCCTTCGACGGCATCGACGAGGAGCAGTACGGAGTCGACCATCGACAGCACCCGCTCGACCTCGCCACCGAAGTCGGCATGGCCCGGCGTGTCGACGATGTTGACGTGCGTGCCCTTCCACTCGACGGCGCAGTTCTTGGCCAGGATCGTGATGCCGCGCTCCTTCTCGAGATCGTTCGAGTCCATGATGCGCTCTGCGACCTTCTCGTTGGCGCGAAAGGTGCCGCTCTGGCGCAGCAGCTGGTCTACGAGCGTGGTCTTGCCGTGGTCGACGTGGGCGATGATGGCGATGTTGCGGATCTGGCGGGTCATGCGGAGACGCTTTCGGGTTCGGTCAGAGGTCTGCGACGCGCGACGAGCGCCTCGACTTCGAGGGGGCTGAGGAGGCGGGTGGCGATCAGCTCGCCGCCTGCCACGTGTCCGGTGCCGAGAAAGGCGCCGGGCTCGGGTCCGTAGACGCGAACCGCCGGTGCGTCGCGCAGCGCGAGCCGGCGGCGCACGCCGGAAAGGAATCGGCCGGCATCTTCGGCGGTGAGGACGACGCGCGGCCAGGAGGCGACGAGGGCATCGGCCGACAGCAGCTTCGCGTCGAGCGCTTCGGCATCGAACGCTGCGAGATCGTCGAGCGTGGCCGCCGCGGCGAGCGTGACTTGCCCGCTTTCGGTCCGGCGCAGTCCCGCAAGATAGGCGCCGCAGCCGAGCGCCGCGCCGATGTCGGCGGCCAGCGTGCGGATGTAGGTGCCCTTGGTGCACGAGACGTCGATCGTCCAGCGATCGCTCTCGCCATCGACGACTTGAATCGAATGGATCGTGACTTGGCGCGCCTCGCGCTCGAGCTCGATGCCGGCGCGGGCGTATTCGTAAAGCGGCCTGCCGTCGCGCTTCAGCGCCGAATGCATTGGCGGCACCTGGTCGATCGTGCCGACGAAGGCAGCGCAGGCGGCCTCGAGCCGAGCGCGATCGACTGCGACCGCGCCCGAGACCGTGATCTCGCCTTCGCCGTCGCCGGTGGTCGACGTCGCGCCGAGGCGCAGCGCCGCGAGGTAGCGCTTGTCGGCGTCGAGGCTGGCCTGCGCGAACTTGGTTGCGGCACCGAAGCAAAGCGGCAGGAGCCCGCTGGCGAGCGGGTCGAGCGTGCCGGTGTGACCGACCTTCTCGGCGCGAAAGAGCCGCTTGGCGTGCTGCACGGCCATGTTGCTCGACATGCCCACGGCCTTGTCGAGCAGGAGCACGCCGTGGATGGCGCGACGTGCGATCCGCGGCCGGGGCTGAAGCCTCGTCGGTGCCACGATCTCAGTCGTCCTTCGCGCGCGTTGCGTTCGCCTTGACGATCAGCGCCGTCAGCTCGGCAGCGCGCTCGGTCGTGCGGTCGAACTTGAAGTGCAGCGTCGGCACGGTGTGGATCGAAAGGCGCTTGAAGAGGCCGTTGCGGATGAAGCCCGCCGCCTCGTTCAACGCCTGCTCGCACTCGGCCGGATCGCCGATCAGGACCGAGAAGAACACGGTCGCGTGGGCGTAGTCCGGCGTCACCTCGACGGCATGGATCGTCACCATACCGATGCGTGGATCCTTCAGGTCGCGGATCAGCTCGGCGACATCGCGCTGGATCTGATCGGCGACGCGAAAGCCGCGGTTCGGGATCGATGGTTTGTGTCGCATGTCTTTTCCTTCGGCCCAAACGAAAACCCCGCCTCTTTTGGAGGCGGGGATCGGTCGAAGCCGTGTCCGCCTACAGCGTTCGGGCGACTTCCTTGACCTCGAAAAACTCGAGCAGGTCGCCTTCCTTGATGTCGTTGTAGTTCTTCAGCTTGATGCCGCACTCGAAGCCGGCCGCGACCTCGCGCACATCGTCCTTGATCCGGCGCACCGACTCGACTTCGCCGGTGTAGATGACGACGTTCTCGCGCAGCAGGCGGAAGCGTGCGCCGCGGCGGACGATGCCCGCCGTGACCATCGAGCCCGCGACCGTTCCGATCTTCGACGCCACGAACACCGTGCGGATCTCGGCCGTGCCGATGACCTCCTCGCGCTGCTCCGGTGCGAGCATGCCGGTCATCGCCGCCTTCACCTCGTCGACCGCGTCGTAGATGATGTTGTAGTAGCGGATGTCGACGCCGTTGTTCTCGGCCAGCTTGCGCGAGCCGGCGTCGGCGCGGGTGTTGAAGCCGATGATGACGGCCTTCGAAGCGATTGCGAGGTTCACATCGCTCTCGCTGATGCCACCGACGGCGGCGTGCACGACCTGCACCTTGACCTCGGCGGTGCTGAGCTTGAGCAGCGACTGCGCCAGCGCTTCCTGCGAGCCTTGCACGTCGGCCTTGATGATGAGCGCCAGCGTCTGCGTCGCGCCCTGGCCCATCTGGCCCATCAGCGTCTCGAGGTTCGCGGCCTGGCGCTTGGACAGCTTCACGTCACGGTACTTGCCCTGGCGGAAGGTCGCGATTTCACGCGCCCGGCGCTCGTCGCCCAGCACCATGAACTCGTCGCCGGCTTGCGGCACTTCGGTCAGGCCCTGGATCTCGACCGGGATCGAAGGACCAGCCTCGGTGATCGACTTGCCGTTCTCGTCCAGCATCGCCCGCACGCGGCCGAAGCTCGAACCGGCCAGCACCACGTCGCCGCGTTTCAGCGTGCCGCTTTGCACCAGCACGGTCGCCACCGGCCCACGGCCCTTGTCGAGCTTCGCTTCGATGACCAAGCCCTT
>JAYVVB010000120.1:0-3269 GCA_043787455.1 Rhizobacter sp. | reverse complement strand
TACGCCGCCCTGGCCTGCGGCCTGGCGGCGGTTCTCTACGGCTTCGTGCAGCGAAGCTGGATCCTGGCCCAGAGCGCAGGCAACGCGCGCATGCAGGAGATCGCCGCAGCGATCCAGCAAGGCGCTGCCGCCTATCTGGCGCGGCAGTACAAGACCATCGCCATCGTCGGCGTCGTCCTTGCGGTCCTCATCTTCTTCTTCCTTGGCGGACTGACCGCGGCCGGCTTCGCGATCGGCGCCGTACTCTCGGGCGCGTGCGGCTTCATCGGCATGAACATCTCGGTGCGCGCCAACGTGCGCACCGCCCAGGCCGCGACGCAGGGCATCGGCCCGGCGCTCGACGTCGCCTTCAAAGGCGGCGCCATCACCGGCATGCTGGTCGTCGGCCTCGGCCTGATCGGCGTCAGCGCCTTCTTCTGGTTCCTGAGCGGCGGGACGAACGTCGATCCGGCGACCTTGAAGCCGCTGCTCGGCTTCGCCTTCGGCTCGTCGCTGATCTCGATCTTCGCGCGGCTCGGCGGCGGCATCTTCACCAAGGGCGCCGACGTCGGCGCCGACCTCGTCGGCAAGGTCGAGGCCGGCATCCCCGAGGACGACCCGCGCAACCCGGCCGTGATCGCCGACAACGTCGGCGACAACGTCGGCGACTGCGCCGGCATGGCCGCCGACCTGTTCGAAACCTACGCCGTCACGCTGATCGCGACGATGGCGCTCGGCGCACTCATGGTCTCGGGTGCGACGATCAACGCCGTCGTTTATCCGCTCCTCCTCGGCGGCGTCTCGATCATCGCCTCGATCATCGGCTGCGCCTTCGTCAAGGCCTCGCCCGGCATGAAGAACGTGATGCCGGCGCTCTACAAGGGCCTCGCGGTCGCGGGCGTGCTGTCGCTGATCGCCTTTTACTTCGTCACCACCTCGATGTTCCCGCAAGGCCTGCAGCTCGCCGCGGGCGGCACGGTCTCGGCGATGGCGCTCTTCGGCGCCTGCGCCGTCGGCCTCGTCCTCACAGCGGCGATGGTCTGGATCACCGAGTACTACACCGGCACGCAATACAAGCCGGTGCAGCACATCGCCCAGGCTTCGACGACCGGCCACGGCACCAACATCATCGCCGGCCTGGGCGTGTCGATGCGCTCGACGGCGTGGCCGGTGCTCTTCGTCTGCATCGCGATCCTCGTCGCGTACAACCTCGGCGGCCTCTTCGGCATCGCCGTCGCTGCGACCGCGATGCTGAGCATGGCCGGCATCGTCGTCGCCCTCGACGCCTACGGGCCGATCACCGACAACGCCGGCGGGATCGCCGAGATGGCCGAGCTGCCGGCCAGCGTGCGCGACGTCACCGACCCGCTCGACGCCGTCGGCAACACCACCAAGGCGGTGACCAAGGGCTACGCGATCGGCTCGGCCGGCCTCGCCGCGCTCGTCCTCTTCGCTGACTACACGCACTCGCTCGCCGGTCGCGGCATGAACGTGAGCTTCGACCTCAGCGACCCGAAGGTGATCGTCGGCCTCTTCATCGGCGGCCTGATCCCCTACCTCTTCGGCGCGATGGCGATGGAGGCGGTCGGCCGCGCGGCCGGCGCCGTCGTCGTCGAGGTACGGCGCCAGTTCCGCGACATCAAGGGGATCATGGACGGCACCGGGAAGCCCGAGTACGGCAAGGCCGTCGACATGCTCACCACGGCGGCGATCAAGGAAATGATCGTGCCGTCGCTGCTGCCGGTCGTCGCGCCGATCCTTGTCGGTCTGCTGCTCGGCCCGGCCGCGCTCGGCGGCCTCTTGATGGGCACCATCGTCACAGGCCTCTTCGTCGCGATCTCGATGTGCACCGGCGGCGGAGCGTGGGACAACGCGAAAAAGTACATCGAGGACGGCCACTACGGCGGCAAGGGCAGCGAAGCACACAAGGCCGCAGTCACCGGCGACACAGTGGGCGATCCGTACAAGGACACGGCCGGCCCGGCGGTGAATCCGCTGATCAAGATCATCAACATCGTCGCCCTGCTGATCGTGCCGCTGTTGCCGATGAGCGCGTCGACGGTCGCGACGACGACGCATGCCGCGACCGCGCCCGCCGCGATGGCGCTTGCCGACGCGGCGTCGTTCCGGGTCGAGAACGGCGTCGTCAAGTTCTACTTCGCGAGCGGCAAGGTCGAGCTCGCGGCCGGCGCCGAGTCGGCGCTGGCCGACGTCGCCAAGGGCGTCGCCGCGGGCAAGCGGGCGCTCGTGAGCGGCTTCACCGACCCGACCGGCGATCCGGCGAAGAACGAGGAACTCGCGAAGGCCCGCGCGACCGCGGTGCAGATCGCCTTGACGAGCGCGGGGGTGGCCGCCGACAAGGTCGACCTCAAGAAGCCCGAGGCCGTCCACGGCAGCGGCAGCAACGCCGAGGCACGCCGCGTCGAGGTGTCGCTGAACTGATCCGGAATCGGGTGCGGGCTTCGACGTCGACCAGCCTCGGTTTCGACGTCGAAGGCGCGGGCCGCGTGTCGGCGCTGCTCGATTTGCCCGATGGCGCGCGCGCCTGCTACGTCTTCGCGCACGGCGCCGGCGTGGGCATGACCCACGCGTTCATGCAGGCCACGGCGGACGGCCTCGCGCAGCGCGGCATCGCCAGCCTGCGATTCCAGTTCCCGTCGATGGAGCGCGGCTCGCGTCGCCCCGACACACCGCGTGTGGCGCGCGCCGCCGTCCGCGCCGCCGTCGCGACCGCGACATCGACCGGCCTGCCGCTCTTCGCGGGCGGAAAGTCGTTCGGCGGCCGCATGACCTCGCAGGCCCAGGCGTTGACGCCCCTACCGGGCGTTCGTGGCCTCGCCTTCTTCGGCTTCCCGCTGCATCCTGCGGACAAGCCCTCGATCGAACGCGCTGAGCATCTCGACGGCGTCGCCTGGCCGATGCTCTTCCTTCAGGGCACGCGCGACGAACTGGCCGAGGTCGGTCTCGTCCGCGCCGTCACCGATCGTCTCGGCTCGCGCGCGACCCTCGCCCTGTTCGACGACGCCGACCACGCGTTCCATGTCCGCAGGAGCAGCGGCCGCAACGACGTCCAGTTGCTCGACCTCGCGCTCGACACCGCGGTAAGCTGGATCGACGCCGTTCTCGCCGGCCCGGGTGCGAACTAAGTCGCGCGCGGCCCGCCTCCTGTCGCCAGCGGAGGGCGATTCCGTGGAGGTCTTTGCAACAGCTGGCATAACGCGGGGGCGGCGCGTGCTGCCCGTGCGAACATTCCAAGGATGATTGCCGCGGCCTCGCTCAAGGTTAGGCTC
>JAYVVB010000119.1:0-2502 GCA_043787455.1 Rhizobacter sp. | reverse complement strand
GCCTTGGCGGTGTCCTGCACGCCGGGCAGCTGCACGACGACACGGTCGGCGCCCTGCTGCTGGATCACCGGCTCGGCGACGCCGAGCTCGTTGACGCGGTTGTGCAGCGTCGTGATGTTCTGCGTGATCGCCGCCGTCTGGACGCGGCTGGCGGCGTCGGGCTTGAGCTTGCCGGTGAGCTTGAAGTCGGCGCCGTCGAGGCTTTCCTGCCAGTTGAAATCGGTGAGCTGGTCAACGAGGATGCTGCGCGCACCGACGAGCGTGTCGCGGTCGCGGAAACGCACGACGACGGCTTCGGCGTCTCGCGTGATGCCGGTGTGGCGGATGTTCTTGTCGCGCAGGAGGGTGCGCACGTCGCCGGCGGTCGAGTCGGCCTTCTTCGTGATCGCCGCCTTCATGTCGACCTGCATCAGGAAGTGGACGCCGCCGCGCAGGTCGAGGCCTAGGTACATCGGCAGCGCGTGCAGCGCCGTCAGCCACTTCGGCGAGCGCGACAGCAGGTTCAACGCGACGATGTACGTCGGGTCGTTCGGGTCGGGATTGAGGGCGGCGACTAGCGCGTCCTTGGCCTTTCGCTGCGCGTCTAGGTCCGGCAGGCGCGCCTTCACCGAGTTGCCGTCGTACTGGACGAAGTCGGCCTTGAGACCGGCCTTGGTGAGAATGGAGTCGACCTGGCCGGCCATCGACGGGTCGAGCTTCACGGTCACCTTGCCGCTCGACACCTGCACCGCGGGCGCCTCGCCGAACAGGTTGGGCAGCGTGTAGAGGATGCCGACGACGAGCGCGACCGCCAGGATCGCGTACTTCCAGAACGGATAGCGGTTCACGACGAACGCCCGGCGAGCCGGCGGGTCACTTGATCGTGCCCTTGGGCATCACCTGGACGACCGCCGAGCGCTGGATCTGGATCTCGACGCCGTTCGCGACCTCGACGCCGACGAAGGAGTCGCCCATCTTCGAGACCTTGCCGAGAACGCCGCCGGAGGTGACGACCTCGTCGCCCTTGGCGAGCGCGTCGATCATCGACTTGTGCTCCTTCTGGCGCTTCATCTGCGGCCGGATCATCACGAAGTAGAGGACCACGAACATCAGGACCAGCGGCAACATCCCGCCGAGCCCGCCGAGGGCGCCACCGAACAGGCCGTCGGGAGTGGCCGCGGGCGCGGCAACGGGTTGGGCGATAGCTTGGGAAATGAACACGGGTCGGATTCCTCTGGGAGCGCGGCCGGCGTGGCGCCGACAAAACCTGCGAATTGTAAGACCCGGCGCCGGGCTGGGAGCCCGTGCTCCTAGGCCCCGGGTGACACCTCGGCGAGGCGGGACTCGAGCGCCGGCCGCGCCGCGGCCGGCGCCGGCCGGGCGACGAGCCTGAGCAGCGTCACTTCCGAGGGCGCGCCAAAGCGCTTGGGCGGGCCCCAGTAGCCCGTGCCCCGGCTGGTGTAGACCCAGAGGCGCCGCCAGCGGTGCAGGCCCGCCGTGAACGGCTGCTGCAGCCGGACGAACAGGTTCCAGGGCCAGAACTGGCCGCCGTGGGTGTGCCCCGAGAGCTGCAGGTCGAAACCGGCCGCCTCGGCGGCGTCGGCGCTGCGCGGCTGGTGCGCGAGCAGCAGCCTGAACGCCGCCGGCGGGCTGCCCGCGAGCGCCGTACGCGGATCACTCGCCTGGGCGCGGTCGAAGTGGCCGGCGCCGAAGTCGGTGACGCCGGCGACGACGAGCGCAGCATCGCCCCGGCGCACGACGACGTGCTCGTTCATCAGCACGACGAGGCCGAGCCGGCGCAGCTCGTGCACCCAGGGCCCCGCGCCCGAGTAGTACTCGTGGTTGCCGGTGACGAAGAAAGTGCCTTCTTTCGAGCGCAAGCCGGCGAGCGGCGCGACGTGATCGGCGAGCTGTTCGACCGAGCCGTCGACGAGGTCGCCAGTGATGGCGACGAGGTCGGCGTCGAGGCGGTTCACCGTCGCGACGATCGCCTCGACGTAGTCGCGCTTGATCGTCGGGCCGACGTGGACGTCGCTCACCTGCGCGATCGTGAAGCCGTCGAGCGTCGCCGGCAGACCGGCGACGGGCACATCGACCCGAACGACACGGGCCGTCCGGCGGGCGTTGGCGAAGCCCCAGGCGGTGACGATCAGGGCGATGACGGGAACGGCGCGCGCCGTCTGCACGTCGATCGGCCCGAGGGTGGCCGCGCCTGCCCACGCGGCCTGGGCTGCCGTGACGAAGACGAGGCCCAGGTCGCGCGCGACGGTCAGGACGAAGAGCGTCGAGAACCCGCCCATGCAGATCAGGCCGACCCAGGCCCAGTCGACGCCGAAGCGGCGGGCACCGCCGCGGCGCGCACTCAGGCCGAGCGGCATCGTCAATGCCGAGACGACGAGCAGCGCCGCGAGCACGGCCCCGGCGGCGACCGAGCCCAGCGCCGGCACCAGCCGCCAGCCGACGTAGGCGTGGAAGAGAAGCGACAGGATCGGCAACGGCATCAATCGCACATGGGCGCGTCGG
>JAYVVB010000118.1:0-7614 GCA_043787455.1 Rhizobacter sp. | reverse complement strand
GAGCGTCTGGCGGGCGAAGCGTTCAGCGGCAAGGTCTGGGCGACGCGCAAGCGCCCCTGGGTCGACCGCCTCGCGACTGCGTGGCTCGTGCGCCGCTTCGTCGACCCCGACGCGCGCTTCGTCTGGCTCGAGCCCGGCAAGAAGCCCCAGCGCGGCGCGCTCGGCTTCGACTTCGACGGCGCCCGCTTCACGCACATCGGCGACAAGGTCACATTCGAGGTCGTCGCCGACACCTTCGGCTTGCGCGACGACCCCGGCATCGAATGCGTCGGCGAGCTCGTTCACTACCTCGACGTCGGCGGCATCCCGGTCGACGAGGCGGCCGGCGTCGAGGCGATGGTGCGCGGCCTGCACGCGCAGCACGAGAGCGACGATGACCTTCTGGCCGCGGCACTGCCGCTCTTCGACAGCCTCTACGCCGCGCTCGGCACGACACGATGACGACGCCCACGGATCGCCCGCCGACGCCGAGCCTGGCCAGCGCACTCGTCTGGTGGCTGAAGCTCGGCTTCATCAGCTTCGGCGGCCCGGCCGGGCAGATTGCGCTCATGCACCACGAGCTTGTCGAGCGGCGCCGCTGGATCTCCGAGCAGCGCTTCCTCCACGCCCTCAACTACTGCATGCTCTTGCCCGGGCCCGAAGCGCAGCAGCTCGCGACGTACATCGGCTGGCTCATGCACCGCACCTGCGGCGGGATCCTCGCCGGTGCACTCTTCGTGCTGCCGTCGCTCGCGATCCTGATCGCGCTGTCGTGGATCTACGTCCGCTTCGGCGAGGTGCCGGTCGTTGCCGGCCTCTTCTACGGCGTCAAGCCTGCCGTGACGGCCCTCGTGCTGCATGCCGCGTGGCGCATCGGCACGCGGGCGCTGAAGCACCGCGGGCTCTGGCTGATCGCCGCGGCGGCGTTTGTCGCGATCTTCGCGTTCGACGTGCCGTTCCCCGCGATCGTCATCGTCGCCGGCGCCGTCGGCTGGCTCGGCGGCCGGGTCGCGCCGCAGTTGTTCGCGCCCGGAGGCGGTCATGCGGGCGGCGCCGCGAGCTTTGGGCCGGCGGTGATCGACGACGACACGCCGACCCCGCCGCACGCGCGCTACTCGCGCGTTCGTCTGGCGTGGGTGCTCGGTGTCGGCGTCGCTCTCTGGTTCGCGGCGATGGCAGGCCTCGTCGCCTTCGGTGGCGTCGACGGCCTCCTGACGCAGATGGGCTGGTTCTTCACCAAGGCCGCCCTCCTCACCTTCGGCGGCGCCTACGCCGTGCTGCCCTACGTCTTCCAGGGCGCGGTCGGCGAGCACCACTGGCTGAGCGCGGCGCAGATGATCGACGGGCTCGCGCTGGGCGAGACGACGCCGGGTCCGCTGATCATGGTCGTCGCCTTCGTCGGCTTCGTCGGCGGCTGGGCGCAGCCGGTCTTCGGCGCCGACGCGCCGTTCCTTGCCGGCGTCGCCGCCGCCTCGGTCGTCACGTTCTTCACCTTCCTGCCGTCGTTCGTGTTCATCCTCGCCGGCGGTCCGCTCGTCGAGGCGACGCACGGCAAGCTCGGCTATACCGCGCCGCTCACGGCCGTCACCGCCGCCGTGGTCGGCGTCATCGTCAATCTCACGCTCTTCTTCGGGTACCACGTGCTCTGGCCGCAGGGCTTCGCCGGCCGCTTCGACATCGTCTCGGCGCTGATCGCCGTGGCCGCGACGGTCGCCCTCTTCCGATTCAAGCTCGGCGTCATCCCCTTGATCGGGACCTGCGCCATCGCCGGGCTGCTCGCGACCCTGGTGCGTTGAAGGGAGTCGACGATCTGCCGATCGAAGGCTAGAGACGGCTCTTCGCCGCGATCCGCGCGCGCAGCTCGCCGAGATGCGCGATCGTGACGTCGCGGCCGGCCTTGATCGACTGGCGCCGGGTCGTGAAGTCTGCCCCCGAGACGCCGGACAGCTGTGGCTGCAGCACGAGGTCGGCGTCCTTCAGCTCGTAGTTCTTGAGCGTCTTGCCCATGATCGCGAAGGTTTGCATCAGCATGCGCGCCGCGTCTCCCGTCGGCGCGCCTTCGGGGATCGCGGAGATGTCGACGGCGATCACGAAGTCGGCGCCCATCTGGCGCGCGTGATGAACCGGGATCGGCGCCGAGAGGCCGCCGTCGACGTACTCTCGCGTGCCGATCTTCACCGGCTGGAACACCGCCGGCACGGCGCTCGACGCGCGCACCGCCGTACCGGTGTCGCCGCGCTGGAACAGGACGCCCGCGCCGCTGTCGAGGTCGGTGGCGGCGATGCCGAGCGGGATCCGCATCTGCTCGATCGGCCTGTTGTTGGTCTTGTCGCGCACGAACCTGGCAAGCGCCTCGCCACGGATCAGGCCGCGGCCGGGGTACGACCAGTCGGCGAACGCGGTCTCGTCCATGCCGTCGGCGATCACGGCGAGCTCGCGTCCGCCCTTGCCGGAGGCCCAGAGCGCGGCGACCAGACTGCCGGCCGACGTGCCGACGACGAGATCGGGCATCAGCCCGTTCTCCTCCAAGGCCTGGATGACGCCGATGTGGGCGAAACCGCGCGCCGCGCCGCCGCCGAGGGCCAGACCGACGCGCAGGCGCCGCGGCGTGGCGGCGGACGCAGGCGGCGCGGCGACCCCGATCGGTGCCGAGGCCGGCGCGGCCGGCGCAGCGGCAATCGGCGTCGCCTTGGGCGCGCTGGCACAACCGGCGAGCGCCGACAGGCCGCCGGCCGCGCTGGCCGCCGCGAACCGTCGCAGCAGCTCGCGCCGCTCGATCTCCTTATGCCCCATTTGGAATACCGACCTGACGAATTAGTGGTTCACTGGCGCCGGGCGGGCCGATAGAGTCGCCGGTTTCGTGGCCGAGCGAGCGTCCCGATGGCGCATCCGCTCGTCATTCTGGGCCTGGACCGGCGCGAGCCCGACGACGAGACCATCTCTGCATGTATCGATACGACGATTTCGACCGAAGCTTCGTGCATCAGCGCGCGGCGCAGTTCCGCGACCAGCTCGAGCGACATCTCGCGGGCGACCTCGGCGAGGAGGAATTCCGGCCGCTGCGCCTGCAGAACGGCTGGTACGTGCAGCGCCACGCGCCGATGCTGCGCGTCGCCGTGCCGTACGGCGAGCTGAGCTCGAAGCAGCTGCGCGCGCTCGCGCGCATAGCCCGTGTCTACGACGGCCGCGACGGCGGCCCCTACGCGGGCCGCGGCGGCTTCGGCCACCTGACGACACGCCAGAACTGCCAGTACAACTGGATCGCCCTCGACGACGCCGCCGACGTGATGGACTTGCTCGCCGACGCCGACATGCACGGCATCCAGACGAGCGGCAACTGCATCCGCAACATCACCAGCGACTGCTTCGCCGGCGTCGCCGCCGACGAGCTCGTCGACCCGCGGCCGTACTGCGAGATCCTGCGTCAGTGGAGCACGCTTCATCCCGAGTTCGCGTTCCTGCCGCGCAAGTTCAAGATCGCCGTCAGCGGCGCGACCGAAGACCGCGCCGCGACGGCGTGGCACGACATCGGCCTGGTGCTACGCAAGAACGGCGCCGGCGAGGTCGGTTTCGAAGTCCGCGTCGGTGGCGGCATGGGGCGCACGCCGATCATCGGCACCATCGTCCGCGAGTTCCTGCCGTGGCGCGAGATCCTCGTCTTCATCGAAGCGATCGTGCGCATCTACAACCGCTACGGCCGGCGCGACAACATCTACAAGGCGCGGATCAAGATCCTCGTCAAGGCCGAAGGGCAGAAGTTCATCGACGCCGTCGAGAGCGAGTTCGAGGACATCCTCGAGCGCGATGTAGAAGGCTCGGCGCATCTCCTCACCGACGCCGAGCTGGCGCGCGTGTCGGCGTGCTTCGAGCCGCCCGAAGGCGTGGCGCCGATCGAAGAATCACCTGTCGATGCGACCGATGCGACTCCCTCGTTCTGCCGCTGGCTGGAACGCAATGTGCACGCGCACCGCCTTGCCGGCTACCGCGCCGTCACGCTCTCGCTCAAGCGCGCCGGCCAGCCGCCGGGCGACGCGTCCGCCAACCAGATGGCACTCGCCGCCGATCTCGCCGACCGCTTCAGCGCGAGCGAGCTGCGCGTCTCGCACGACCAGAACCTGGTGCTGCCCTGGGTGCGCGCCAGCGACCTGCCGGCGCTCTTCCAGTCGGCGCGCGAGGCCAGCTTCGCGACGCCGAACATCGGCCACCTCACCGACATGATCGCCTGCCCCGGCGGCGATCTCTGCGCCCTCGCCAACGCGCGCTCGATCCCGATCGCCGCGGCGCTCAGCGAGCGCTTCGACGACCTCGACGAGCTCCACGACATCGGCGACATCGACCTGCACATCAGCGGCTGCATCAACTCGTGCGGCCACCACCACAGCGGCCACATCGGCATCCTCGGCGTCGACAAGGACGGCCAGGAGTGGTACCAGGTCTCGCTCGGCGGCGCCGACGGCTCGACCCTGAGCGGCCCGCCTGTCACCGGCAAGGTGATCGGCCCGTCGTTCGCGGCCGAGGAAGTCACCGATGTCGTCGAAGCCGTCATCGACACCTACCGCGCCCAGCGCACGAGCCACGAAGAGCGATTCATCGCGACGGTGCGGCGCGTCGGCATCGATCCGTTCAAGGTCGCGGCCAACGCCGTGCGCCGGGCGACGGCTGTGGACGGGTGAGCGGATGGGCGCTGCGATGAAGTTCATCGATGCGGCCAGCGAGCGCTGGCACGAGGTGACGGCCGACGACGCGCTCGTTCCCATGCCGACGCCGTGCGCGCAGTGCCTGCTCTCGCCGCCGCAATGGCAGGCGGTGCGCACGTCGTGGCCACGCGGTCTGCCGGTCGGGATCGTGGTCGGCAACGACGTCGACGTCGAGACCGTCGGACGCGACGTCCAAAGCTTCGCGCTGATCGCCCTCCGCTTCCCGAAGTGGACCGACGGACGCGCCTACAGCCAGGCCCGGCTGCTGCGCTCGCGCTATCGCTACACCGGCGAGCTGCGCGCGACCGGCGAGGTGCTCGTCGACATGCTGCCGCTCCTCGCCCGCACCGGCTTCGACGCGGTCGTGCTTCGTCACGATCAGTCGCGCGCGGTCGCCGAGCGCGCTCTCGCGATGTTCGCCGAGGGCCAATACCAGGGCGACACGCTCGTGCGCAAACCGCGCTTTCGTCGCGATCCGTCGGGGAGCACGGCGTGAAGCACGCCGGCCGCGTCGCCTTCGTCGGCGCCGGCCCGGGCCAAGCCGACCTGATCACGCTGCGCGGCGCCGAGCGGCTGCGCACGGCCGACGTCGTCCTCTTCGACTCGCTCGCCGACCCGACACTGCGCCAGCTCGCGCCGAACGCGCGCTGGATCGACGTCGGCAAGCGCGGCTTCACCGGCGTGCAGCACGCGGGGCCCGAGGCGCGCGAGAACGGGGGCCAGGACGCGATCAATGCCCTCCTCGTCAAGCACGCAAGCGAAGGCCGGCGCGTCGTGCGCCTGAAGGGCGGCGACCCGAGCGTCTTCGGCCGACTGGAGGAGGAGCTCGAAGCGCTGGCGCAAGCCGGCATCGAGTGCGAGGTCGTGCCCGGCGTCACCGCTGCGCTCGCCGCCGCTGCCGCGACACAAAGGCCGCTGACACGTCGCGGCAGCGGCCGCAGCGTCGCCCTGACGACGGCGATGACGAGCGACGCCGTCCTCCGCGCCGGCCGCCACGCCGACACCGAATCGTTCTACATGGCCGGCAAGCAACTCGCGGCGTTGTCGCGCCGCTTGATCGAGGCCGGCTGGCCCGCGGCGACGCCGGCGCTCGTCGTCTCGCGCGCCGGCTGGTCCGACGAGATTGCGACCGAGCACCGGGTCGCAACGCTCGGCAACGCGACCGTGTTGCATGCCGGCCGGCCGACGATCGTCACGGTCGGCGTCGGCGCGACGGCTGTGGGCTCAGCCCCACCGGGTATCGCGATCCGCGAAGAGATCGACCCTCCGCCGGCATCGGCAGAGCGCTCCCGCACTTCCGCGTCGACCCCTTAAACTTCCCTGCCTGCCCTGTTCGCGCGCCACCTCGTTCGGCGCCCGCCCTCCCCAGCCCCGCGCCATGACCCACGTCGTCCTCGAATCGTGCATCCGCTGCAAGTACACCGACTGCGTCGACGTCTGTCCCGTCGACTGCTTCCGTGAAGGGCCGAACTTTCTCACGATCGACCCCGACGAGTGCATCGACTGCGCCGTGTGTATCCCGGAGTGCCCGGTCAACGCCATCGTTCCCGAGGAAGACGTGCCCGGCAACCAGCAGCACATGATCAAGCTCAACGCCGAGCTCGCCAAAGGCTGGCCCGCGATCACGCGCAGGAAGCCCGGCCTGCCCGACGCCGACGAGTGGAAGGACAAGACCGGCAAGCTCGACGAGCTGGTCCGCTAGTCGCGAGCGCGTCGTGGCCACGCGCGCGCTCGCCGACGCCAACCCGATCGAGACCGACGCGCTCATCGTCGGCGCGGGCCCCGTCGGCCTGTTCCAGGTCTTCGAGCTCGGCCTGCAGGAGGTACGCGCGCACGTCGTCGACTCGTTGCCCTTCGCCGGCGGGCAATGCGTCGAGCTCTATGCCGACAAGCCCATCTACGACATCCCGGCCCTGCCCTACGGCACGGGGCGCGAGCTCGTCGAGCGGCTTCTGAAGCAGATCGAGCCCTTCGGCGCGGGCTTTCATCTCGACCAGCAGGTGAGCGCCGTCGCGCGCCGCGACGACGGCCGCTTCGACGTCGCGACCTCGATCGGCACGCGCTTCATCGCCAAGACCGTCGTCGTCGCCGGCGGCGTCGGCTCGTTCCTGCCGCGCCGCCTCAAGATCGACGGGCTCGACCCTTATCGCGGCACGCAGCTCTTCGAGCACGACGCGACGCTGCACGAGCATGCGGGCCGACGGGTCGTCATCGTCGGCGGCACGGCCGCGGCAGTGGCGGCGGCGATCGCTGCCGGCGAAGCGGGTGCGTCGGAGGCGCAGAGCGTCACCCTCGTCCATCGTCGCGACGACTTCGACACCGACGATGCGACGCGTGCGCAGCTCAACGGCCTGCGCGCATCGGGCCGCGTCGAGTTCGTCGCCGGCCAGCCCGAAAGGGTCGTCGAACGCGACGGCAAGCTCGCTGCACTCACGGTACTCGGCAGCGACGGCGAATCGCACGAGCTGCCACTCGACGTGCTCTTCGTGCTGCTCGGCTGGAGCCCGAAGCTCGGCCCGATCGCCGACTGGGGTATCGCGCTCGAGAAGAAGCAGGTCGTCGTCAACACGGCGAGCTTCGAGACCTCGACACCGGGCATCTTCGCGGTCGGCGACGTCAACACCTATCCGGGCAAGCAGAAGCTCATCGTCTGCGGCTTTCACGAGGCGACGCTGGCGGCGTTCGCGATCGGCGAGCTCGTTCATCCCGAGCGTGCGCAGCCGCTGCAGTACACGACGACGAGCACCAAGCTGCACAAGCTCCTCGGAGTCGGGCCGGGTTTGCCTTAACATTCGGTCGCGCTCCGACTCTGGTCGAAGCGCATTCGCTAGGGGTGTTGGATTGATGAAGGCTCTGGCCTTCGCCGGTTCGACTGAGAAAGTCCCTTTGAACCTGACTGAGGTAATCCTCGCGCAGGGAAGCAAGCCGAACCGGCAGC
>JAYVVB010000117.1:0-10356 GCA_043787455.1 Rhizobacter sp. | reverse complement strand
CGTCGGTGTGCCAGACCAGCGTGCCCTTGTCGGGATGCTTGCCGTTCGGTTGGCCGTCGGCGTCGAGGTTCGAGAGCCGGTAGAGCTCGGGAAAGCCGTCGGCGTGGTACATCGACATGACGTGCACCTGGACCTCGCCGAACTGGCGCGCGAACGCGACCTGGGCCGCTGGCGGCAGCTCGTGCGTCGGGAAGACGAGCACCTGATACGCCAGGAAGGCGTCGTAGAGAGCACGAAAGACGTCCGGCGCGAGCCCCGCGGCGAGATCGATCCCCAAGATTTCCGCGCCGAGGTTCGGTGTCAGACGGCGCAAAGCGAAGCGGTCGTGCGAAGCGGCGAAAGCGTGCATGGCGAGGCGACAACAGGTCAGGGTGGACAGATGTACCCGCTGCCGCTCGGATTCTTGAAGCACCCGACCGACTCCGGGATGACCTGCTTGGGCAGCCACAGCACGACCTTCGGGAAATAGATCGCGAAGGCGATCGTGCCGAGGAAGACGACGTAGATCGGCAGCGCCGCGCGCAGCGCCTGCGAGAAGCGCACGCCGACGAACTTCGAGGCCATCAGCAGCACCAGTCCGTAGGGCGGCGTGATCAGGCCGAAGGCGAGCGTCGCGATCAGGACCACACCCATGTGCACCGGATTGATGTTGCCGGCCTGCGTCAGCACGTTCACCAGAGGCATGAAGATGATGATCGTCGGCACGGGCTCGATGAAGTCGCCGATGATGGTGAAAAGCAGCACCATCATCAGCATGATGAGATGCGGGTCGCTGCCGGCGATGCCTGTGATCCATTCGGCGATCACGATCGCGCCGCGCAGGTAGGCGAGCATCCAGCCGAAGGCGTTCGCCGCGCCGATGGTGATCAGCGGCAGCGAGAAGATGAGCCCGGCCATGCAGAAGTCGTACGGCAGCAGCTTGAGATGGCCGCGGTTCAGGAGCGGGATCACGACCACGAGGATCCAGAACACCGCCACGACGCCCGCCTCGGTGGGCGTGAACCAGCCGGTCAGGATGCCGCCGAGCAGGATGAATGGAATCATCAGCGGCAGCGATGCGTCCTTGAAGGCATGCGCCACGACCCGCATCGGCGCACGCGGGCGTCGCATGCCGGCCGGGCCGAAGAAATAGCAATAGATCATCAGGCCGAAGCCGATCATGAAGCCCGGCACCACGCCGGCCATGAAGAGGCCGGCGATCGAGACGTTGCCGACCGCGCCGTAGACCACCGCAGTGATGCTCGGCGGCACGAGCGCGGCGATGGTCGAGGCCGCGGCGATTATCGCGGCGATGAAGGGCGGGCTGTAGCCCTCCTGCTTCATCGGCCCGCCGAGGGCCCGGCTGATCACCGCGACGTCGGCGGTGGTCGAGCCCGACATCTCGGAGAAGAACATGCTGAACACCGTGACGACCTGCGACAGGCCGCCGCGGATGTGGCCGACCAGCGCCAGCGACAGGTTGGTGATGCGGCTGACGACATTGGCCGAGCTCATCAACTCGCCGACGAGGAGGAAGAACGGGATCGCGAGCAGCGCCTCGGAGTCCATGCCGTCGAACATCTTCTGGATGAGCGCCGGGAAGGTGACGTCGGTGAACGCGGCGCCGACGAAGACGCCGGCCATGAGCGAGAAGGCGACCGGGACGCCGAGGTATCCGAAGGCCAGGAAGAGCACCGTCATGATGCCCAGGATCACGGGCGCGCTCACGGCTGGCCCTCGCCGAGCGTGACCGGCTTGATCGGAACGATGGTCGCGACGGGATCCTCGTCCCGCTCCGGCGGGTGGTCGAAACCGTTGCGCCAGCCGTTGACCATCTGCTCGATGGTGAAGAGCGCGATCAGCGTGCCGGCGATCGGGATCGCCGCGTAAAGCGACGCGATCGGCGTCATCGACGGCATGCGAAAGCTCGAGAAGCCGCGCAGGAAATTCAGGTAGCCGAACCAGACGAGGCAGGCGGCGACGCCGAGCACGACCAGGCGGATGACGATCTCGGCGACCAGCCGCGGCGTGCCGTGCAGTGCCTCGGAGACGGCGGTGAGGTAGAGGTGGTCGTTCCTGCGGGTCGCCACCGCCGCGCCGATGAAGATGGCGTAGATGAAGAAGGTCTGCGTCACCTCCTGGAGCCAGAGCCAGGGGTGACCGATCGTGCGCGTGACGATGTCGCACACGACCGTGGTCGAGAAGGCGAAGAGCAGCGCACCGCATAGGATCATCAGCGCCAGCTCGAGCTTGTCGAAGGCGCGCCACTTCAGATGACGCTGGCGCTCGAGCACCAGCTTGTCGGCGATCGGCACGGGCCCGCTACTTCACGGCGCCGATCAGGTCCTTGATCTTGACCGCGTGGGGCCCCAGCTCCTTGGCCAGGCGATCGAGATAGGGCGCCGCCGTCCGGATGAACCCTGACTTGTCGACGTCGGTGACCACCTTGACGCCGATCGCCTTCAGCTTGTCGCCCGACTGGTGCTCGAGGTCGATCGACTTCGCCGGCTGCGTCCGGCCGACCTCGTCGGCGGCGGTCGTGACCCACTTCTTCTGGTCGGCGCTCAGGCTCTTCCACAGCTTGTCGCTGATCCAGACGAAGTTGTTGTTGGCCTCGTGCTCGGTCATCGAGAGCACCGGCGCCACCTCGTAGTGCTTGTTGACGAGGTAGACGTTGACGCCGTTCTCGGCGACGTCGACGACTCCTGTCTGGAGCGACGTGTAGACGCTGCCGAACGGCATGTGGACGGTCTGCGCGCCGTAGGCCGGGAACATCGTGTCCTCGGTGGCGGTGGCCTGCACCCGCACTTTCAGGCCCTTCATGTCCTCGAGCTTCCTGATCTCCTTCTTGCTGTACATGTTGCGCAGGCCGAGCGTGATCACGGCGAGCACGTGGCCGCCCTGCACGGTGTCCTCGACCATGTCCTTCACGGCCTGCACGACCTTCGCGTCGGCGAGCGAATTCTTCAGGTGGTCCTCGGAGCGGAACAGGAAATGCAGCGACATCACGCCGGCCTGCGGCGAGAGCGTGGCGGCGTTAGCGGCCGAGGTGATGCAGAACTCGATGTCGCCGGCCTTCATCAGCTGCAGCACCTGCGGCTCCTGGCCGAGCTGGGCGCCGGGATACTGGTCGATCAGCATCGTGCCCTTGCTCAGCTCCTTCAGCCGCTCGGCGAAGATGTCGCCGGCGATGCTGTAGCCGGTGTTGCGCGGCTGGTCGTAGGCGAATCGGTAGTGTTTGACGTCCTGGGCCCATCCCGACGGCGCCGCCGCGACGGCCGCGACGAAAGCGCTGCCGAATGCCACGGCCCGCAGCCTGTTCAGGGCGGTGCGATTTTTCATGGTGTCTCCTTCAATTGGTGCAGGAGGCTTGTGTACCGGCAACGTCCGCCCGGCGCAATTGCAGGATGCCCGGCGTTGTCCGGACAACCCTCGTGACCGGCGCGCCAGTTGCGCACCTCTCGCAGAACCCGCCCTGGGCTGCCGACGCGTGCACCAGCGTCACGCCGGAACACTAGAAGACCACCCCTCACGAAGGGCACGCCATGACCGATCGCGACGACTTCGGCTACCACCAGGCGCAGGCCGAGGCTACGGCCTAAGTGAAGAAGCTGCTCGGCGTGAAGGTGGTCGAGGAGGAGAACGTCCCCGAGACCTTGGCGGTGCAGAAGACCGTGGCCGGCATGATCCAGCGGGACAGCGCCAGCTGGCCGAAGCATATCGACGAGCTGACGTGTGACCGGGCGGCCCGTGCCGCGTCGCGCGCTCTACTCGAGCAGGCTCCGTAGCATCCAGGCCGTCTGCTCGTGCACCGTGAGACGCTGCGTCAGCAGATCGGCGGTCGGCTCGTCGCTCGCCTTGTGGGCGAGCGGGAAGATGCCACGCGCGGTCCGCGCCACCGCTTCGTGGCCCGTCACCAGGATCGCGACCATCTCGAGCGCCTTGGGCGGCGTCTCGGGCACGTCGTCGATCGAGCTTAGCCGCCCGAACTGCGCGTACGAGCCGGGCGCCGAGTGACCGAGCGATCGGATCCGCTCGGCGATTGGGTCGACCGCGTTCCAGAGCTCGGTGTATTGCCCCATGAACATCAGGTGCAGCGTGTTGAACATCGGCCCGGTGACGTTCCAGTGAAAGTTGTGCGTCGTCAGGTACAGCGTGTACGTGTCGGCAAGCAGCTTCGACAAGCCGCCGGCGATCGCTGCACGGTCGTCGACGTCGATGCCGATGTTGATGCCGGGCGCGGAGGAGTCCTTCTTGGCCATGGTGCGGTCCGTTGGTCAGTTGTCAGGCGAGGTCGAAGCGATCGAGGCTCATGACCTTGGCCCATGCGGCCACGAAGTCGTCGACGAATTTCTGCGTCGAATCGTCGCACGCATAGACCTCTGCCAGGGCGCGCAGCTGCGAGTTCGAGCCGAAGACGAGGTCGACGCGGCTGGCCGTCCACTTCGCTGCGCCGGTCTTCGCATCGCGTCCTTCGAACGCGTTCTTCGATCCGGCGACCGCCTGCCACGTCGTGCCGATGTCGAGCAGGTCCATGAAGAAGTCGTGGGTCAGGGTCTCGGGCCGCCGGGTCAGGACTCCGGCAGGGGAGCCGCCGGCGTTCGCGTTCAGGACGCGCATCCCGCCGACCAGCACCGTCATCTCCGGCGCAGTCAGGGTCAGCATCTCCGCCTTGTCGACCAGCAGCTCCTCGGCGGAGCGGCGGTGACCGTCGGCCAGGTAGTTGCGAAAGCCATCAGCGGTGGGTTCGAGCACGGCGAAGGACTCGACGTCGGTCAGCTCTTGCGTCGCGTCGGTGCGGCCGGGCGCGAATGGCACTCGCACGTCGCGGCCGGCGCTCTTCGCCGCCTTTTCCACGGCGGCACAGCCGCCCAGCACGATCAGATCGGCCAGCGAGATCCGCTTGCCACTGGTCTGGGCCGCATTGAATGCCCGCTGGGTCGACTCCAGTGACTGGAGCACCTTGGCGAGCTCGGTGGGGTCGTTGACGGCCCAGTCCTTCTGCGGCGCGAGACGGATGCGTGCGCCGTTGGCGCCGCCGCGCTTGTCGGTTCCACGAAACGTCGAAGCCGACGCCCATGCAGTCGAGACCAGCTGGGAGACGGAGAGTCCCGAAGCGAGTATTTTTGCCTTCAGCGCAGCGATGTCCTGCGCGTCGACCAGCGCGTGATCCACGGCCGGGACGGGATCCTGCCAAAGCATCGGCTCGGCTGGCACGAGGGCGCCGAGGTAGCGGGACACCGGCCCCATGTCCCGGTGGGTCAGCTTGTACCAGGCCTTGGCGAAGGCGTCGGCGAACTGGTCCGGATTGGCGTGGTAGCGCTTCGAGATCTGCAGGTAGGCCGGGTCGGTGATCATGGCGATGTCGGTCGTCGCCATGAACGGCGCGTGCTTCTTCGTCGGGTCGTGCGCATCCGGCACGGTGCGCGCCGAATCGGCATTCTTGGGCGCCCACTGCTTGCCGCCGCCGGGGCCCTTCACCTGTTCCCATTCGTGGCCGAACAGGTTGTCGAAGTAGCCGTTGTCCCACTTCACCGGGTCGTTGGTCCACGCGCCTTCCAGCCCGCTGCTGATGGTGTGCGCACCCTTGCCGGTGCCGAAGCTGTTCTTCCAGCCGAAGCCTTGCGCTTCGAGATCGGCAGCCTCGGGTTCGCGGCCGACGTACTGGCCCGGGTCGGCGGCGCCGTGGGTCTTGCCGAACGTGTGCCCGCCGGCATTGAGGGCCACCGTTTCTTCGTCGTTCATCGCCATGCGGGCGAAGGTTTCGCGGATGTCCCGGGCGGAGGCGAGCGGATTCGGGTTGCCGTTCGGGCCTTCCGGGTTCACGTAGATCAACCCCATTTGCACGGCGCCCAGCGGCTTCTCGAGCTCGCGGTCGCCGCTGTAGCGGTTGTCGTCGAGCCACTTGCTTTCCGGGCCCCAGTAGATGTCGAGCGGCTCCCAGACGTCCGCGCGCCCGCCGGCGAATCCGAAGGTCTTGAAGCCCATGGTTTCCAGCGCCCGGTTGCCAGTCAGGATCATGAGATCGGCCCAGGAAATCTTGCGGCCGTACTTCTGCTTGATCGGCCAGAGGAGGCGCCGTGCCTTGTCGAGGTTGGCGTTGTCCGGCCAGCTGTTGAGGGGCGCGAAGCGTTGCGTACCGAAGCCCGAGCCGCCGCGGCCGTCGCCGACGCGATAGGTTCCGGCGCTGTGCCACGCCATCCGGATGAAGAACGGACCGTAGTGGCCGTAGTCGGCAGGCCACCAGTCCTGCGAGTCGGTCATCAGCGCATCGATGTCCTTCTGCAGCGCATCGAGATCGAGCGTCCTGAACTCGGCGGCGTAGTCGAAGTCGCTGCCCATGGGGTTGGCCAGCGGCGAATTCTGCTGAAGCGACTTCAGGTTCAGCTGCTCCGGCCACCACTGCTGGTTGGCCGTCGTCGCCGTCGGTGTGCGGACATGCGTCGCGCCCATGACCGGGCACTTGTCGACTCGTTTCAGGACTTGGTCTGTCATCACGGCTCCTTGCGTAGGACACTAGACTAACCGTGCTCGATAGCGACGGCCAATCGAACTTTCCTAATGCATTGATAGAACAAGGGATGTGCCGCTGCGCTTCAGGAGAGACGGGAGACGCCTTTCAGCTCGCAGGCATAGATTGCGTTGCGCAGCGCCGCGATCGCCTCGTAGCGCGTGAAGCTGCGTCGCCAGGCGAGGACGACGCGACGCGTGGGCACGGGCTTGGTGAAGGGTACGTAGGCGATGTGCGCCTGCGGCTCGTCGCTCACCGACAGGCGTGGCACGACGGTGATACCCATGCCCGAAGCCACCATGTACTTGATCGTCTCGAGCGACGAGCCCTCGAAGGTCTTTCGGATCCCTTCTGCGTCGGACGACGAGAACTGGGCGTATTCCGGGCAGACCTCGAGGACGTGATCGCGAAAGCAGTGGCCGGTGCCGAGGAGAAGGAGCTTTTCCTGCTTCAGCTCGTCGGCGCTGATCGCCTTGCGCTTGGCGAGCGCGTGCTGCTTCGGCACCGCGACCATGAACGGTTCGTCGTAAAGCGGCGCGATCGCCAGGCCGGTGTCGGGAAAGGGCTCAGCCATGATCGCGCAGTCGAGCTCGCCGGTGCGCAGCAGCTCAAGCAGTTTGGCGGTGAAGTTTTCCTGGAGCATGAGCGGCATCTGCGGCACGCGCTCGATCGCCTGACGCACGAGCTCGGGCAGGAGGTACGGGCCGATCGTGTAGATCACCCCGAGCGAGAGCGGCCCGCTGAGCGGATCTTTGCGGCGCTTGGCGGTCTCGCGGATTTCGGCCGCGCCCTCGATCACCGCCTGCGCCTGTCGCACGATCTCGGCGCCGATCGGCGTCACGGTGATCTCGTTGACGCCGCGCTCGAAGATGCGCACGTCGAGCTCTTCCTCGAGCTTCTTGATCGAGACGGAGAGCGTCGGCTGCGAGACGAAGCAGGCCTCTGCGGCACGGCCGAAGTGCTTCTCGCGCGCGACGGCGACGACGTAGCGCAGTTCAGTAAGGGTCATGTCCCCTCTTCCGCTTGCGGGACAGGGCGCCGGTCTTCATGTCGCCGGCTTGTCGCTGAGCGCCTTCATGTTGTCGATCAGCTCTTTGCTCATCGGCGCGTTCAGGTTGATGCCCTTGGGCGGGATCGACGACTGGAACCACTTCTTGTAAAGCGCCTCGAACTCGCCGCTCTTCATCATCGCCGCGAGCGTGTCGTCGACGAGCTTCTTGAACGCCGGGTCGTCCTTCCTCACCATGATCGCGTAGGGCTCGACCTGGATCGGCTCGCCGACGACCGAGAGATCGGCCGGGTTCTGCGAGCTCGCGCGCAGGCCGTAGAGCAGGATGTCGTCCATGCCGAAGGCGACGGCACGACCGGTCTGCACCATCAGCGCCGACTCGGCGTGGTCCTTCGCGCCGAGCAGGTCGATGCCGAGCTTCTGCTCTTCGTTGAGGCGCCGGATGATCTGGAAGTTGGTGGTGCCCGTCGTCGAGACCACGGGCTTGCCGGCGAGGTCGGCGAGCTTGTCGGCCTTGGTGCCGGTCTTCACCAGGAAGCGCGTGCCGGTGTAGAAGTAGTTGGTCGCGAACGAGACCTGCTTGCCGCGCTCGGAGTTGTTGGTGGTCGAGCCGCACTCGATGTCGATCGTGCCGTTCTGCAGCAGCGGGATGCGGTTGGCCGATGTCACGGCCTGGTACTGTTTCTTCATGTCGGCGCGTCCGGTCGCCGCCTTGACCCGGTCGGCGATCTTCTCGCAGATCTCGTAGGCGAAGCCGGTCGGCTGGGCGTCGGCGCCGAGGTAGGAGAACGGGATCGACGACTCGCGGTAGGCGAGCGTCATCGAGCCGCTCTGCTTGATCTTGTCGAGCGTCGGCGGCGTCTGCGCCGGCGCCAGAGCGGGCAGCGCAAGAGCGATCAGGCAGATCGGGCGGGCCACGGCGTGGAGCATGGAAAACCTCGTCTTTGATGCGTGGAAAAGTGTGGCGAGCATATCGGCGGCCCACGTGCGGGCCGGCCCGATTTCGTCGGGACTTCTCCTCGCAAAAGGCGCGCCCGACCTAATTCTTCGCGGTGCGCTTCGTCGCTTCGAGCTGCGCCAGGTCGACGCTCGCAAGCATCGACTTCAGCGCTGCCATGTCGACGTGGCTGCCCTCGGCCGAGACGATCACGCCGTTGGCGAGGATCACTGTCATCTCGGCCCGGCTGCCGTCCTTCCTGTATTCCTCGTGGACCGTGCGGGCGCCGTCCTTGTAGACCTTCTCGACCTTGCCGTCGGCGTCCTTGTCCATCGTCATGTTGGCCCATCCGGCCATGGCGGCGAGGCCGGCGAGGCCGCCGCTGTCGACGATCGAGAGCTCGGCGCGGCGGTCGCCTGCGGCGTACGTCGCCTTCGCGACCGAACCGCCGATGCCCATCGCCTGGCCGCTCTGCGACTCGACGTTGCCCCGCTTCATGTCGCCGATCGACTCCGGCAGCATCGCCTTCAGGTCGGCCGAGGGAATCGGCACGCCGTTGCCGCCGCCGGTGACGGCGCCGAAGATGTCGCCCATGGCCTTGCCGGCCGCGGCGCTGTCGCCCGATTTCTGCGCCGACTCCATGCGCTTGCCGGCTTCTTCCATCCGCTTGGCCATCTCGGCCATGCCCGACGGATTGATCGTCACAATCGCGCCGTCCGGCGTCTTGATCTGGACGTCGCCGCCGCGCGACGACGTGT
Organism: Rhizobacter sp.; assembly: GCA_043787455.1. Taxonomy (GTDB): domain Bacteria; phylum Pseudomonadota; class Gammaproteobacteria; order Burkholderiales; family Burkholderiaceae_C; genus Schlegelella_A. Next base: position 1,162 of record JAYVVB010000117.1, on the reverse strand, counting down.
CGGGCAGCCCGGCGATGACGCCGCCGCCCAGGCCGAGCGAGCTTCGGCTCTCGAACATCGACAGGACGGCGGCGAGCACGACCCCCGCCACGAACGCGCACACCACCACCACCGCCGTGTATGCGCCGGCCTTGCCGGGCGGGCAACGCATCATTACAGCGATGCCGCTGTAGAGCAGGTAGATCGAGTAGAAGCTCGCGAGCAGGCCGAGCACGGCAAGCGAAGGCAGCAGGCTGAAGATGCCGCCGACGAAGGCCGCCGTGCTCGCGTAAGCGACCAGCTTCAGCGCCGCCAGCGGGTCCTTGTGGCCACCGAAGGTCGGCGCCAGGGCGTTGACGATCTGCGCCAGCACCCAGACCATCGCCAGCGAGAGCAGGTAGCCGACGACCATGCGCACGAGCGCGGTCATGACCGGCAGCTTGACGGTGACGCCGAACACGCCGGCGCCGACCAGGGTCCAGCCGATGAACCCGGCGACCGCCGGGATCGCGGCGAGGATGACCAGATAGCGGCTGTAGATCGCCGCCGTGTCGCCGCTTTCGGCGAGGACCGCCGGCCAGGTCTCCCGCGGACGGATCAGGATGGACTGCATGCGATCGATCAGCGACATCGGTTTCTCCAGTGGTCGGACGGCAATGCTAAGAGTTTTTCGTAAGCTCCAAGACAGGCCTCAGGCGTTCAGATAACCGGCCCGGCCGCCAAGCCAGCGATCGATGTGGCGCAGCGCCGCACCGGGATCTTCGTCGAGCAGACGCGCCGCAGCATCGCGCGCTGCCAGCGCGAGCGTCTGGTCGTTGACCGGATCGGCGAAGCGCAGCAGCGCCGCGCCCGACTGGCGCGCGCCGAGGAACTCTCCCGGGCCGCGGATGTCGAGGTCGCGGCGCGAGATCTCGAAGCCGTCGCCGGTCTCGAGCATCGCCTTGAGCCGCGCCTTCGCCGTTTCGGAAAGCGGCGCGGTGTAGAGCAGGACGCAGACGCTTGCCGTCGTGCCGCGCCCGACCCGGCCGCGCAGCTGGTGCAGCTGCGAGAGACCGAAGCGCTCGGCATGCTCGACCACCATCAGCGAGGCGTTGGGCACGTCGACGCCGACCTCGATCACCGTTGTGGAGACCAGCACCTGAATCTCACCGCGTTGAAACGCGCTCATCACGCGCTCCTTCTC
>JAYVVB010000116.1:0-7216 GCA_043787455.1 Rhizobacter sp. | reverse complement strand
ATTGTAGGTACGCGCTTCGAGGCCGGCCGATACACTCATCGCGCCGATGAAGCACATCGTCATCCTCATCTCCGGACGCGGCTCGAACATGGAGGCGATCGTCGGCGCCTGCGCGAGCGAGCGCTGGGACGCGCGCATTGCCGCCGTGATCAGCAATCGCGCCGACGCTGCAGGGCTCGCTTTCGCGCAGGCGCACGGCATCGCGACCGACGTCGTCGATCACCGCGCGTTCGCGACCCGCGACGATTTCGACGCCGAGCTCGCGCGCCGCGTCGACGCGCATGCGCCCGACGTCGTCGCGCTGGCCGGCTTCATGCGCATCCTCGGCGCCGACTTCGTGCGCCGCTTCGAGGGCCGGCTCGTCAACATCCATCCCTCGCTGCTGCCGGCGTTCCCGGGGCTCGAGACGCATCGGCGCGCGATCGAAGCCGGCTGCAAGGTGGCAGGCGCCAGCGTCCACTTCGTGACGACCGAGCTCGACCACGGGCCGATCATCGGCCAGGCCGTCGTGCCGGTGCGAGCCGACGACAGCGAGGGCACGCTCGCGACGCGCGTCCTGGCGCAGGAGCACGTGCTCTATCCGCGCGCGATCCGCTGGCTCGTCGACGAGAGCCTCGTCTGCGCCGACGGCGTCGTCCGCCACCTCGACAGCGAAGCGCAGGCGATATTCACCGATCTCAGTTGAAGAAGCCCGCCGCGGCGTTGATCGAGAACGCCAGGATCGTGGTGTTGAACACGAATGACAGCACCGACTGGAACAGGACGAGGCGGCGCATGTCGCGTGTCGTCACGCCGACGTCGGAGGTCTGCGCCGTGACGGCGATCGTGAACGAGAAGTAGAGGAAGTCGGTGTGGTCGGGCTCGTAGCCCTGGGTCGCTCCGGGAAACGAGAGTCCCTTGTCCGGATCGGCGCTGTAGTACGCGCTGGCGTAAGTCAGGCCGAAGAGCATCGGCAGCAACAGCCACGAGCCGACGACGGTGGCGAACGCGAAGAGCAGCGGCGCCAGCATGTGATGCGGCCCGGCGGCCTTGGCGGCCATGAGCTCGAAAACGATCGCGACGAGGCTCATCACAGCGGCGAGCACGACGATGACGAGCACGACCGGCGCGCTTTCCGACTGTGCCAGCGCGAGCCGCTTGATGTGGCCGGAGTCGGCGTGGAGCAAGGCGATCGCGACCCACGCCAGGTACATCCAGCTAAGCACGTTCCAGCCGAGGAGGGCGCGCGTGAGCGGCGACACCTCGGCCGGCCACGCGACGCCGACGACCACGCCGACGATCGCGCAGACGAGCAGTCGCCGATGCGCGAGGGTGTGACCCGGAGGCTTGGCGGGGGAAGAGGGGGTGAGACGGGTCACGGAATCGGCTCGGACCCGCCACGACAACGGCGAGCACGAGCGCGCCAAGGATAATCGTCGTGATGCACCCGACCGCCCTGCTCGAGGCCGACACCGAGCTCGTGCACCGCGTGCTGCGTTTCGAGCATCCCGCCGATCGCGTTGTCGCCGACTTCTTCCGCGAGCAGCGCATGCTCGGCGCGCGCGACAGGAAGACGCTGGCCGACGGCGCGTTCGAGCTGATGCGGCGGCTGCCGCTCTATCGCCATCTCGCGAGCTCGGCCAACGGCGGCCGCGGCGAGATCGAGCGGCGCCTGGCGATCCTCACCTGGCAGGGCAACGACGGCGTCCTGCGCGCCGGGCTCGACGAGCGCGAGCGCGAGTGGGCCGAGCGCTGCCGGGCGTTCGACCGCGAGGCCTTGCCCGCGCGCCTGCGCCACAACCTTCCCGAGTGGCTCGCCGAGCCGCTCGAGACGCGCCTCGGCGACGACTTCTGGGCGTGGGTCGCCGCCAACGACCAGCCGGCGCCGCTCGACCTGCGCGTCAACGTCATGAAGGCCGATCGCGACGAGGTTCTCGCCCGGCTCGCGAGCGAAGGCTTCGGAGCCGCCGCAACGCCGTACTCGCCGCTCGGCATCCGGGTCGAGGGCAAGCCCGCGTTGCTGAAGCTCGACGTGTTCGAGCAGGGTCTGGTCGAAGTGCAGGACGAGGGTAGCCAGCTGCTCGCGCTCGCCGTCGGCGCGAAGCGCAGCGAGACGGTCGTCGATTTCTGCGCCGGCGCCGGTGGCAAGACGCTCGCCCTCGGCGCGCAGATGAGGAACACCGGCCGCCTCTACGCCTTCGACGTCTCCGGCCATCGCCTGGCGGCGCTGAAGCCACGTCTGGCGCGCAGCGCGCTCGGCAACGTCCACCCGGCGCAGATCGCGCACGAGCGCGACGAGCGCGTCAAGCGCATGGCCGGCAAGGTCGACCGCGTCCTCGTCGATGCGCCATGCACCGGCTCGGGCACGCTGCGCCGCCATCCCGACCTGAAGTGGCGCCAGTCGACCGAGACGCTCGCGGCGCTCGCGCCGCAGCAGCGCGCCATCCTCGCGGCGGCGTCGACCCTGGTGAAGCCCGGCGGCCGCCTGGTCTACGCGACCTGCAGCGTGCTCGAGGCCGAGAACGAGTCGGTGGCCGAAGAGTTCGACGCGGCGCACGGCGCGGTGTTCACGCGGATCCCCGCGGGCGAATGCCTGGATCGAGCGCACGTCGCGGCGGTCGAGGGACTCGTCGCCGGAGACGATCTGCGCCTCTGGACCCACCTGCACCGGACCGACAGTTTTTTCGCCGCGGTCTGGGAAAGACGTTGACTTTGGTCAAAGCGGCTTCACATCGCGGATTGAGCCGTGATTTCCCGTCGTTTCGGAAGGGCATCGGCCAATACCCGTCGAATAGAATCGACTCACTTTCAACGCGAGTGACGAAGGCCTGATGGACGTGCTGATCTCTGTATTCAACGCTGTGGTCGACTGGCTCGGTCACGGCTTTTCCGGCTTCAACGGTTGGGAGATCGTCGCCTATACGCTGGTCACGACGCACATCACGATCGCGGCGGTCACCGTCTTCCTGCACCGCGCCCAGGCGCACCGCGCGCTCGACCTGCACGGCATTCCGTCGCATTTCTTCCGCTTCTGGCTCTGGCTCGGCTCGGGCATGGTGACCAAGGAATGGGTCGCCATCCACCGCAAGCACCACGCCAAGTGCGAGACCGTCGATGATCCGCACAGCCCGCAGACGCGTGGCATCAAGACCGTCCTTCTGCAGGGCAGCGAGCTCTATCGCACCGAAGCGAAGAGCCAGGAAACGCTCGCCAAGTACGGCCACGGCACGCCCGACGACTGGATCGAGCGCAACCTCTACTCACGCTACAGCTGGGAAGGCGTCGGCCTGATGTTGATCCTGAACCTGATGCTTTTCGGCGCGATCGGCGCGACCGTGTGGGCGGTGCAGATGGTCTGGATCCCGATAACCGCCGCCGGCATCGTCAACGGCATCGGCCACTGGTGGGGCTACCGCAACTTCGAGGCGCCCGACGCCAGCCGCAACGTGCTGCCATGGGGAGTGATCATCGGCGGCGAGGAACTGCACAACAACCACCACACCTACCCGACGTCGGCCAAGCTCTCGGTCAAGCCATACGAGTTCGACATCGGCTGGGCCTATATTCGTGGCCTCGAAATGCTCGGCCTGGCCACGGTGCGCAAGACCGCGCCGCAGCTCAAGCTGGGTGCGGTCAGGCCTGTCGCCGACAACAAGACGCTCGAGGCGATCATCGCCAACCGCTACGAGGTGATGGCCAATTACGCGCGGAACCTGCGTCGCGCCAGCCGCGCCGAAGTGCAACGCCTGAAGGGCGAGGGCGAGACCGCCAGCCGTCTCGACGACATGCGCATGGCGCGTCGCTGGCTCCATCGCGACGACGACAAGATCCCACATGCCGTCAAGGCGCAGGTAGCCGGTGCGTTGGCGTCGAGCCCGTACCTCGCCAAGCTGGTGTCGATGCGCGAAGAGTTGCGCCTGCTCTGGACCCGCACCAACGTGTCGGCCGAGCAGCTGGTCACCGACCTGCAGGTGTGGCTGCGCAAGGCCGAGGAGAGCGGCATCGCCGCGCTTCAGGAGTTCGCTCTCCGCCTGCGTGCCGTCCACGCGTAGGAGCCGCGCGCAACGCAAACAAAAAGGGTCGCCGCAGCGACCCTTTTGCATTTGTCTCAACCAGAAGGGGTGGCGAAGCGACCCCGCTGAGTCCAGCGAAGCGTCCTACTACTTCAGCTTCGTTTCCTTGTAGCTGACGTGCTTGCGCGCCACCGGATCGAATTTCATCAACTCGATCTTCTCCGGCGTGGTCTTCTTGTTCTTGTCGGTCGTGTAGAAGTGACCGGTTCCGGCGCTCGATTCGAGCTTGATCTTCTCGCGTCCACCCTTGGCCATGGCTGATCTCTCTTTCCGATTTCTTTAAATTTCACCGCGCGCGCGCAGATCGGCCACGACCTGCTCGATGCCGACCTTGTCGATCATCCTCAGCCCGGCATTGCTGATACGAATGCGAACCCAGCGGTTCTCGCCCTCGACCCAGAACCGGCGGTAGTGCAGGTTGGGCAGGAAGCGCCGCTTCGTTTTGTTGTTGGCGTGGGACACGTTGTTCCCCACCATCGGGCGCTTGCCCGTGACCTGACAGACGCGTGCCATGACGCTTGCTCCGAAGTGAACTGCAGGCCGGTGCCGAGTCGCCCGTCCGCAAAACCCAAAATTATAGCCTGCGGCGGTACCCGCACGGCGGGGAGCCAGAATGACGGCCATGAAAGCTTCGCGTTTCGAGTCGGCGGGCCTGCGTTTTTCCATCGCGCTGGGGTTCCTCATGCCCGTGTTCATCCTCTCCCTGGCGATCCCGCGGCTCACCCGGACCCACGGCACGTTGATCGGGGCCCTGCTTTCTTCCCTGGTGGCGTGCGGCCTCGGCGTGGCCGTGTACGTTGCCTACGTGCGCCGGATCGAACGCCGGCCGGTCGGCGAGCTGGCCCTGCCCGGCGCGGGGCGCGAGCTCGGCAGCGGCCTCGTCCTGGGGGCAGCGATGTTCGCGATGACCATCGGCACGTTGGCGCTTCTCGGCTGCTACCGCGTCGAAGGGCGGCACGATCTCTCGATGGTCGCGATCCCGCTCGTGGCCGCGATCGGCACGGCGTTCATCGAGGAGATCGTCTTTCGCGGCATCGTCTTTCGCATCGTCGAAGGCGCGCTGGGGACGTGGATCGCGCTCATCCTCTCGTCGGCGATCTTCGGCCTGCTGCACCTCCTCAATCCGCACGCGACATTGCAAGGCGCCGTCGCGATCGTCTTCGAAGCCGGCGTGATGCTCGCCGCCGCCTATGTGCTGACGCGACGCCTCTGGCTGCCGATCGGCATCCATGCCGGTTGGAACTTCACCCAGGGCGGGATCTTCGGCGTCTCCGTCTCGGGCCAGCCTTCGGGTGGCCTGCTCGACGGCACGCTGAGCGGGCCGGAATGGCTGTCCGGCGGCGCCTTCGGCGCCGAGGCCTCGATCGTCGCCGTCGTCCTCGGCATCGCGCTCGGCACCACGCTGCTTGTCATGGCCTGGCGGCGCGGACGGTTCATCGCGCCGTACTGGCGCCGATCGCTCCCCGACGGATTGCGCTCGGTCTAGGCCTGTTCCAGGAAACGCTGCGCGTCGAGCGCGGCCATGCAGCCGGTGCCTGCGCTCGTGATCGCCTGCCGATAGACGTGATCCTGCACGTCGCCGGCGGCGAACACGCCGGGCACGCTGGTCATCGTCGCCAGGCCGTCGAGGCCGCTGCGGCTCAGGATGTAGCCGTCGCGCATCTCGAGCTGGCCCTTGAAGATGTCGGTGTTCGGCTGGTGGCCGATGGCGATGAAGCAGCCCGTGACGGCGAGCTCGGACGTCGAGCCGTCGGTCGTGCCGCGGATGCGGACGCCGTTCACGCCCTTGGCGTCGCCGAGGACTTCGTCGAGCGTCGACCACAGGTGCAGCTGCATCTTCCCGGAGGCGACCTTGGCCATCATCTTGTCGACCAGGATCGCCTCGGCGCGGAACTTGTCGCGGCGATGGATGACATGCACCTTCGAGGCGATGTTCGAGAGGTAAAGCGCCTCCTCGACTGCCGTGTTGCCGCCGCCGACCACGCACACCTCCTGGCCGCGGTAGAAGAAGCCGTCGCAGGTGGCGCAGCCGCTAACGCCCCGGCCCATGAAGGCCTCTTCAGACGGCAGGCCGAGGTACTTCGCCGATGCGCCGGTCGCGATGATCAAGGCGTCGCAGGTGTACTTGGCCGAGTCGCCGCGCAAGGTGAAGGGCCGATGCGCCAGATCGACTTCGTTGATGTGGTCGAACACGACCTTGGTGTCGAAGCGCTCGGCGTGCTTGAGGAAGCGCTGCATCAGGTCGGGGCCCATCACGCCGTCGACGTCGGCCGGCCAGTTGTCGACGTCAGTCGTGGTCATGAGCTGCCCGCCCTGGGCGATGCCGGTGACGAGCATCGGCTTCAGGTTCGCGCGCGCCGCGTAGATCGCCGCGGTGTAGCCGGCCGGGCCCGAGCCGAGGATCAGGACACCGGCGTGATGTGAAGGCAATGGCATGGCATCAAATGGGGGCGAAGGGAAGGGTGGTGTGGCCGCAGCGCCGCAAGTCTGACATGAGGTCGAATCGGGGTGGCATCGACGCTCGTAATGGTGACAATAGCCCCACTCCGCGCGGCGTGAGGTTTCGCACGGCCGCGTGGCGCTGCGCCCGCAACCAGAAAGGCTCCTCCGATGGCGATGCTCTCGAACCTCGATCTGATCCGGCGCGTGCCGCTGTTCTCTCTGCTGACGAACGACCAGGCCCAAGGCATCGCGGACAGCGTCGTCAAGCGGCGCTTTCGGCGCGGCGAGATCGTCGTCGAGCACGGCAAGAAGTCCAACGCCCTTTTCATTCTTCTCACCGGTCGCGCCCGCGTCCTAACGGCCGACTCGCGCGGCCGTGAGGTGATCCTGGCCGTGTTGCAGTCGGGCGACTACGTCGGCGAGATGAGCCTGATCGACAATGAGCCGCATTCGGCGACGGTGCGCGCCGAGGTCCAGACCGATATGCTGATTCTCGGCCGGGCCGAGTTCGCGCGCTGTCTGCCCGAGAACTCGAGCCTCTCCTACGCGATCATGCGCGGTCTCGTTCAGCGTCTGCGCAGTGCCGACCGGCAGATCGAGTCGCTCGCCCTCCTCGATGTCTACGGCCGGGTCGCGCGCACGCTGCTCGACATGTCGGAGATGGAAGGCGAGGTGAAGATCATCCGCAACAAGGTCTCGCGCCAGGACCTGGCCAAGGTCGT
>JAYVVB010000115.1:0-3510 GCA_043787455.1 Rhizobacter sp. | reverse complement strand
CATGCCCGGCATGGGCCACTCGGGCGCAGCCCGTGCCGGCATGCTCAACTTCACCGAAACGGCGGCGCTCGAATGGGCGCTGGTGCGCGTCAACGCCGTCGCGCCCGGCTGGATCGCGTCGAGCGGCATGGACCACTACGACGAGAGCTATCGCAGCGTGCTGCGCGGGCTGGTGTCGAAGGTGCCGCTGCAGCGCCTGGGCACCGAGAGCGAGGTGTCGGCGGCGATCGTGTTCCTGCTGTCGCCGGCCGCGGCGTTCATCTCGGGCGCCTGCCTGCGCATCGACGGTGCGGCGCCGAACGCCAAGCGCATCTGGCCCGAGGTCGGCACCGGTGGCAGCACCGAGGCGTTCGACGGCTTCCACCTCGCGACCACGCCCAAGGTCTTGCAAGGCTGAGCATGCCCACATTGGATCTGCGCCTGGACACCGGCAGCGAGACCTTCGCGGCGAACCGCACGCACGCGCTCGAGTTGATCGAGCAGTGGCGCGCGATCGAAGCGCGCACGCGGGCTGCGAGCACGCGCGCGCAAGCCCTGTTCGACAAGCGCGGCCAGTTGCTGCCGCGTGAGCGCGTCGCGCGACTGCTGGATCCCGGCCTGCCCTTCCTGGAACTTTCGACGCTGGCCGGCTGGCTGCAGGACGTACCCGACCCGGCCAAGTCCGTCCCCGGCGGCGGCGTGATCGCCGGCATCGGCGTCGTCAGCGGCACGCGCGTGATGCTGGTCGCCGACGACGCCGGCATCGATGCCGGCGCGCTGCAGCCCCAGGGCCTGGATAAGCTGCAACGCGCGCAGGCGATCGCGCTCGAGAACCGCCTGCCGTTCGTGCACCTCGTCGAATCGGCCGGTGCGAACCTGCTGAACTACAAGGTCGAGCAGTTCATCCACGGCGGCAGCGCGTTCTGGATGCTCGCGAAGCTCTCAGCCGCCGGCCTGCCGGTGATCGCGGTCGTGCATGGCTCGTCGACCGCCGGTGGCGCCTACATGACCGGGCTGTCGGACCACGTGATCATGGTGCGCGGCCGGGCGCGCGCGTTCCTGGCCGGGCCACCGCTACTCAAGGCCGCGACCGGCGAGATCGCGCTGGACGAAGCGCTGGGAGGTGCCGACATGCACGCAACCGTCTCGGGCCTCGCCGAGTACGTCGCCGACGACGACGCGCACGCGCTCGGCAGCACACGCGAGCTGATCGCCGCACTCGGCTGGAAGCCCGAGGCGCACTGGCCCGACGGCCCGGCGCCCCGGTTCGATGCCGACGAACTGCTCGGTCTGTTCGGCGCCGACATGAAGCGCCCGGTCGAGATGCGGCACGTGATCGCGCGCATCGTCGATGGCTCCGACTTCCTCGAGTTCAAGCCCGACTTCGGCCCGGCGACCGTCTGCGGCTTTGCCGCGATCGCCGGCTTCCGCGTCGGCATCGTCACCAACAACGGCCCGCTCGACCCGGCCGGCAGCAACAAGGTCACGCACTTCATCCAGGCCTGCTGCCAGCTGGGTGCACCGATCATCTATCTGCAGAACACGACCGGCTTCATCGTCGGCACCGAGGCCGAACGCGCGGGCATGATCAAGCACGGCGCGAAGCAGATCCAGGCGCTCGCGAACGCGACGGTGCCGCAGATCACGATCCACTGTGGCGCCTCGTTCGGTGCCGGCAACTACGGCATGTGCGGGCGCGGCTTTCACCCGCGCTTCGTGTTCAGTTGGCCGAATGCGCGCACCGCGGTGATGGGCGCCAGCCAAGCCGCCGGCACGATGGAGATCGTGATGCGCGACCGCGCGGCGCGCAAGGGCCTGGCCGTCGACGAGGCGCAACTCGCCGCGCTCACCGCCAAGATCGTCACGACCTTCGAGCGCCAGATGCACGCGTTCTACACCTCGGGCCTGCTGCTCGACGACGGCATCATCGACCCGCGCGACACGCGCCGCGTGCTCGCACTGGCGCTCGCGCTGTGCGACGAGGCGCAGCGCCGGACACTTCGGCCGATGCAGTTCGGCGTGGCGCGGGCATGAAATTTTTTACGCCAAGGACGCCAAGGGCTGCCAAGAACGCGAAGAAACACCTGGAGTTAGCCGAGCGTTCTTGGCGGCCCTTGACGTCCTTGGCAATCAAACAGCGCTTGGCCGAACCAACTCACCCTCCAGAAGGCACCCCATGCAACTGACCCACGAACACGAAGAGATCCAGCGCACGCTGAAGCGCTTCATCCTCGATGAGATCAACCCGCACATCGACGAATGGGAAGAGGCCGAGGCCTTCCCTGCGCACGAGGTGTTCAAGCGGCTCGGCGACCTGGGCCTGCTCGGCCTGACCAAGCCGACTGAGTACGGCGGCATGGGGCTCGACTATTCGTATTCGGTCGCGATGGCGGAAACGCTGGGCCATGTGGCGTGCGGCGCGATCCCGATGGCCGTCGGCGTGCAGACCGACATGGCCACGCCCGCCCTCGCCCGCTTCGGCTCCGACGCCCTGCGCCGCGAGTTCCTGGTCCCGGCGATCAGCGGCGATGCGGTCGGTTGCATCGGCGTGTCTGAACCCGGCGCCGGCTCCGACGTGGCGAGCATCAAGACCACGGCCAGGAAAGACGGCGGCGACTACGTCATCAACGGCGGCAAGATGTGGATCACGAATTCGCTTCAAGCCGACTGGATGTGCGTGCTGGCGAACACGTCGGAAGGCCCGGCGCACAAGAACAAGAGCCTGATCATGGTGCCGATGAACGCGCCCGGCGTGGAACGCGCGAAGAAGATCCGCAAGATCGGCATGATGGCCAGCGACACCGGCCTGATCCACTTCGACAACGTGCGCGTGCCGCAGCGCAACCGAGTCGGCGAGGAAGGCATGGGCTTCACCTACCAGATGATGCAGTTCCAGGAAGAGCGCCTGTGGGCGGCAGCGAACGCGATCCAGGGGCTGACGAACTGCATCGCCCACACCATCGGCTACACCCGTGAACGGCAGATCTTCGGCAAGAGCGTCCTCGACAATCAGGTGGTGCACTTCAGGCTCGCCGAGCTGAAGACCGAAATCGAATCGCTGCGCGGTCTGGTGCTGATGGCGACCGAGCGCTACATCGCCGGGCACGACGTGACCGAGTGGGCCTCGATGGCCAAGCTCAAGTCGAGCCGGCTGCTGCGCACCGTGCCCGACAGCTGCCTGCAGTACTGGGGCGGCATGGGCTACACCTGGGACAACCGGGTCTCGCGCATGTACCGCGACGGCCGCCTCGCGTCGATCGCCGGCGGTGCCGACGAAGTGATGCTCGGCATCATCAGCAAATTCATGCACACGCTGCCTGGCAAAAAATAAGGCCGCACCGTGATTCGCACCGAAACACGCGGCGCGTTCGTGTTCGCGACGCTGGACTCGCCGTCGACGCGAAATGCCTTGAGCGACGTGATGGTGAATGGACTGAGCGATGCCATCGCACTTGCTGAATCGCAAGCCGACACTCGGGCGCTCGTGCTTCGCGGTGCGGGCGGTACCTTCTGCGCGGGTGGTGACTTCAG
>JAYVVB010000114.1:0-9234 GCA_043787455.1 Rhizobacter sp. | reverse complement strand
CCATCAACGGCGGCCTCTTTCCGCGCAGACCCGACTGGCCGGCGCAGTTCCCGTCCATCGTCATCGCGGTCGACGACATCCGCGTCGGCATGAAGCAGGTCGCATCGGCCGGAGGACAGGTGCGGGGCGAGCCGATGGCGATCCCCGGCGTCGGCCAGTACGTGTCGTTCACCGACACCGAGGGCAATCGCGTCAGCATGCTGCAGCCGCTGCCGCGCACTTGAGCGAAGACCTGAGCCGCCGCAGTCCCGCGGCCGAGCGCAACGCGATGCCGATCGTCGCCGAGCTGCAGCGGCTCCTGCCGCCGAGCGGCCGGATGCTCGAGATCGCGAGCGGCACGGGCCAGCATGCGGCGCACTTCAGCGCTTGTCTGCCCGGCTGGCAATGGCAGCCGAGCGACGCCGAGGCCGACGCTTTGGCGTCGATCGCGGCCTGGTGCGCCGGGCTCGATCGCGTGCGCGCACCGGTGCGGCTCGACGTCATCGCGGCGTCCTGGCCGGGTGTCGATGCCGAGGTCGACGCCATCTTCTGCGCCAACCTGATCCACATCGCGCCGTGGCCGTGTTGCGCGGCGCTGATGCGCGGTGCGGCTCGGCACCTCGCGCCGGGCGGCGTGCTGGTCATGTACGGGCCCTATCTCGAGGACGAGGTTGCGGTCTCGGCCGGCAACGCCGCCTTCGACGCCGACCTGCGTGCGCGCGATCCGGCTTGGGGACTGCGCCGGCGCGCGGACGTCGTTGCGCAAGCCGAGCGCGCCGGACTCGTCCTGCGCGAGCGCGTGGCGATGCCGGCGAACAACCTGCTGTTGGTCTGGGAGCGCGGCGGGGTTAGCTGACGCCGTGCTCGCGTCGGCGAGGCACGCTTGTGTACGCGTCAGGCGGCCTCGAGGACGTGGATCGCGCGGATCGCGGTCCAGTCCTTCACCTTGCTCGCGTAGGCCTTCATGTGCGGCGCGACCGCGTGCGCCTGGAGCGCCGCCATCGAGGCCCAGCGCTCGACGACGACGAAGGTGTCGTCGCCGAAGCGGGCGATGCCCGGCGCCGCGCCCGCGGTGTCGACCACCGCTTCGTACTGCAGGCAACCGGCCTCGGCGCGGACCGCGGCGGCGTTGCCGCGCCAGGCCTCCAGGATGCGCTCGCGCATGCCCGGATGGGCGGTGATCATGGCCAGGACGTGGATCATGGAAGTCTCCGGGGCTCTGGCGCGAATGTAGCGGGCGCTGCTGCAGCCGCGAAGCTTTTCGGGTTCTCCCGGCTGCACGCCGCACCCCCCGGCATCGAAACTACGACGATGCCATCCGGTCGCCGCCACTCCCGCACGACGACGTGAGCTCGCTGAGCCTCGAAGGCGTCAGCAAGCTGTGGAGTGCGTCCCGGGCCGTCGACCGCATCACCTTCTCCACCGCCTCCGGCCGGCTCGTCGTCCTCCTCGGGCCCTCGGGTTGCGGCAAGTCGACGACGCTGCGCATGATCGCCGGGCTCGACACGCCGTCCGAAGGCCGCATCTTCATCGACGGCCGCGACGTCACGCACGTCGCCCCGGCGGCGCGGCGGATCTCGATGGTGTTCCAGTCGTACGCGCTCTTCCCGCACCTGAGCGTACGCGAGAACATCCTCTTCGGCGTCAAAGTAAGAAAGGACCCGGCGGCCGATCACAAGCCGCGCCTGATGCGCGTCGCGACCCTGCTCGGGCTCACCGAGCTCCTCGACCGCAAGCCCTCGCAGCTCTCGGGCGGCCAGCAGCAGCGCGTCGCGCTCGGCCGCGCGATCATCGCCGAGACCAAGGTGTGCCTGATGGACGAGCCGCTCTCGAACCTCGACGCCCAGCTGCGTCAGGAGATGCGGCACGAGATCCGCGCGCTGCAGCAGTCGCTCGGCATCACGATGGTCTACGTCACGCACGACCAGACCGAGGCGATGAGCATGGCCGACCAGGTGGTGCTGCTCAACGCCGGCCGGATCGAGCAGGACGCGGCGCCGGCCGAGCTCTACGCCAGGCCGGCGTCGGTGTTCGCGGCGCGCTTCATCGGCACGCCGCCGATGAACATCATTGCAGCGCCCGGCTGGCCCGACCTCAAGCTCGGCGTGCGGCCCGAGCACGTGCGCCGGGTCGAGAGCGGCGGCTTCGCGGCGACGGTGCGCAGCACCGAATACCTCGGCGCCGACACCGTCGTCACATGCTCGACATCGGCCGGTGGCACGCTCGCCGACACGATCGCGGCGCGCTGGCAAGGTCGCCACGACCCGGCCGAGGGCACGAACGTGCGCCTCGGCTGGAACCCCGAAGACACGCACTGGTTCGACGCCGTGACGAACCTGCGCCGCGACGACGTCGCGCCCGCGCCCGCGCCCGCCTGATCCTTCTCTTGTTCGACACCCGGAGACCTGCGACATGAACAAAACACTGAGCCTCATCGCCCTCGCTTCGGCGCTCGCCGCGGCCTTGCCCGCCACGGCGCAGAAGGTGACCGAGATCAACTTCTACTATCCCGTCGCCGTCGGCGGCCCGGTGACCAAGACCATCGACCAGATGGCGGCCGACTTCTCCAAGGAGAACCCCGACATCAAGGTCAACCCGGTGTACTCGGGAACCTACCAGGAGAGCATCGTCAAGGTGCTCACCGCGACCAAGAGCGGCAAGCCCCCGCAGCTCGCGGTGCTGCTCTCGACCGACATGTTCTCGCTCATCGACGAGGACGCGATCGTGCCGATCGACGACCTCGCCGGGAGCGCCGACGACAGGAAGTGGCTCGACGGTTTCTACAAGAGCTTCATGATGAACAGCCGCACCGGCGGCAAGACCTGGGGCATCCCGTTCCAGCGCTCGACCATCGTCCTCTACTGGAACAAGGACGCGTTCAAGGAGGCCGGCCTCGACCCCGAGAAGGGCCCGGCGAGCTGGGACCAGATGGTCGAGTTCGCGAGGAAGCTGACCAAGACCGACGCGAGCGGCAACGTGACGCAGTGGGGTGTGAAGATTCCGTCCTCGGGCTTTCCTTACTGGCTGTTCCAGGGCTTGACGACTCCTAACGACGTCGTGCTCATGAACGACGCGGGCACCGAGACCTACTTCGACAAGCCCGGCGTGATCGAGGCGTTGCAATACTGGGTCGACCTCTCCGTCAGGCACAAGGTCATGCCGTCCGGCGTGATCGAGTGGGGCACGACGCCGAAGGACTTCTTCGAGAAGAAGGCGGCGATGATCTGGACCACCACCGGCAACCTCACCAACATCCGCGCCAATGCCGGCTTTCCGTTCGGCGTTGCGATGCTGCCGGCGAAGAAGCATTTGGGCAGCCCGACCGGCGGCGGCAACTTCTACATCTTCGCCAAGACGACGCCGGCCGAGCAGCAGGCGGCGCTGAAGTTCGCCAAGTGGGCGACGGCGCCGCAGCGCGCCGCGCAATGGAGCATCGCCACGGGCTACGTCGCCGTCACGCCGGCGGCCTGGGACACGCCCGAGATGAAGAAGTACGCGCAGGAGGTGCCGCAGGCGACGGTCGCGCGCGACCAGCTCCAGCACTCCGTCGCCGAGTTCTCGACCCACGACAATCAGCGCGTGACGACGGCGTTGAACAACGGCCTGCAGGCGGCGCTCACCGGCTCGAAGTCGCCGGCCGACGCGATGAAGGACTCGCAGCGCGAGGCCACGCGCATCCTGAAGGACTTCAAGAAGTAGTCGCGCGAAGAGGCGGCTTGGCGACGGCACCCGGATGAAGCGACTCGGCCCCGCCGTCACGCCCTGGCTGCTGTTGCTGCCGGCACTGACGCTGCTCGTCGCCTTCACCCACTGGCCGGCGCTCGCGACGGTCTGGGACAGCGTCTTCTCGACGGCGAAGAAGGGCCGGCCGTCGTACTTCACCGGCATCCTGAACTACCGCTCGATGGTCGAGGACGACGTCTTCTGGCAGGCGCTCTGGAACAACGCGGTCTATGCCGTCGCGACCGTGCCGCTCTCGATCGCGCTGGCGATCGCGATGGCGCTCTGGGTCAACAGCCGCCTCCCGGGTCGCGGCCTGCTGCGCCTGGCGTACTTCACGCCGACGGTGCTGCCGATGATCGCCGTCGCCAACATCTGGCTCTTCTTCTACACGCCGCAGTACGGCCTCGTCGAGCAGGTGACGCAGGCGCTTGGCCTGTCGAGCCACAACTGGCTCGGCGACAAGCACACGGTGCTGGGCGCGCTGATCGTCGTCGCGGTGTGGAAGGAGGCGGGCTTCTTCATGATCTTCTATCTGGCGGCGCTGCAGCAGATCCCGCCGTCGCTCGCCGAGGCCGCGGCGCTCGAGGGCGCGTCGCGGAGCCAATACTTCCGGCGCGTGCTGTTTCCCCTCCTGATGCCGACGACGCTCTTCGTCCTGATCAACGCGCTGATCAACTCGGTGCGCATGGTCGACCACCTCTTCGTCATGACCCGTGGCGGTCCCGACAACGCGAGCACGCTGCTGCTCTACTACATCTACCAGGTCGGCTTCAGCTTCTGGGACACGGGCTATGCCGCGGCACTCACAGTCGTCGTGCTCGTCACGCTCGGCATCGTCGCCTTCCTGCAGCTGCGCTTCCTCGACCGGCGCACGCACTACCAATGACGCCCGCGACCACCGTCTTTCGTCCCGCGCCCGCATCGCGCGTGCTCGAAACCGTCGCCGCGTGGCTGCTCGGCCTGCTCTGGATCCTGCCGCTCGCCTATGCCGTGTGGACGGCGTTCCATCCCTCGGCGTTCTCGACACGCTTCGAGCTCGGCGCGCCGCTGACGCTGCAGAACTTCGTCAACGCCTGGAACGCGGCGCCATTCGCGCGCTACTTCCTCAACACGACCCTGCTCGTGTCGATGATCCTCTTCGCGCAGATGGTGCTCGGCACGCTCGCCGCCTATGCGCTCGCGCGCTTCGAGTTCCGCGGCCGCGAGCTCGTCTTCGGCCTGATCCTGCTGCAGCTGATGGTGATGCCCGACGTCCTCATCGTCGAGAACTACCGGAGCATGAACGCGCTCGGCCTGCGCGACACGCTCCTGGCCATCGGCCTGCCGTACTTCGCCTCCGCGTTCGGCATCTTCCTGTTGCGCCAGACCTTCAAGACCGTGCCGAAGGAGCTCGACGACGCGGCACGCGTCGAGGGCGCGAGCGCGCTGCAGGTGCTCATGAAGGTCTACGTGCCGCTCGCCCGGCCGGTGTACCTCGCATATGCACTGGTGTCGGTGAGTTACCACTGGAACAACTTCCTCTGGCCGCTGATCGTCACCAACTCGGTCGAGACCCGGCCGCTCACCGTCGGCCTGCAGGTGTTCTCGTCGACCGACCAGGGCGTCGACTGGTCGATCATCACCGCCGCGACGCTGATGACCTCGGCACCGCTGCTCGTCGGCTTTCTCCTCTTCCAGCGCCAGTTCGTGCAGTCGTTCATGCGCGCCGGCATCCGCTGACGCCACACGAGGAGGCCGCGATGAAGCTCGTGACCTGGAACGTCCAGTGGTGCCTCGGCGTCGACGGCATCGTCGACCCGCAGCGCATCGTCGACGAGGCGCGCGCCTTCGCCGACTTCGATGTCCTGTGCCTGCAGGAGGTCGCGGCGAACTTTCCGGCGCTGAAAGGCAGCCGAGGCGAAGACCAGTTCGCCGCCATCGCCTCGCTCCTGCCCGGCTTCACGGCCGTGCCCGGCATCGCCGTCGACACGCTCGCGCCCGACGGCACACGGCGCACCTTCGGCAACCTGATCCTGAGCCGCTATCCGGTGCGGCAGGCGATCCGCGTGCAGCTGCCGTGGCCGGCCGATCCGACGGTGCGCAGCATGCCGCGGGTGCTCGTCGAAGCGCTGATCGACACGCCCTTCGGCCCTCTTCGCGTCATGACGACTCACCTCGAGTACTACTCGGCGACGCAGCGCGCCGCGCAGGTCGAGGCCGTGCGCGCACGTCATGCCGAGATGTGCGGGCACGCACTCGAACCTGGCGTGCGCGACGCGAGCGACGGCCCGTTCCAACGTCAGCCGGCGACGGTCTCGACGATCCTCACCGGCGACTTCAACTACCGGCCGACCGATCCGCTGCACGCGCGTCTGACGGCACATTTCGACAACCCGGCCGTGCCCGCCCTTGAGGACGTATGGCAACGACTCCATCCGGGCGTCGCGCAGCCGCCAACGACCGGCGTGCACGACCGGGAGCAGTGGCCCGAGCCGATCGCGTGCGACTTCATTTGCGCCAGCGCCGATCTGCGCGATTACCTGCGTGGAGTCGCCGTCGATGCGAAGAGCTCAGCCTCCGATCACCAGCCCATGAGCCTCGAGCTCGACTAGCGGCGGTACGCGCTGTTGCGACGGCGCGCGACGACGCCGATCGCGCCCAGTCCGACGACGAGCAGCGCGAGGCTCGGCGCCTCGGGGATCGGCGTGATGCTGAAGTTGGCGACCTCGAACGCATCCTGCGCCGGCGCGTTGGTGAAGAACAAGCTCGTGATGAAGCTGCCCGGTGCGGCGACGAACTGCACGTATTGCGAGAAGCTCTGGTTGCCGTCCGTGACCGCGAAGCCGAGGCTCGAGGCTGTGAAGAGCTGACTCGACCCGGTGCTGTTGACCGTGAGCATGTTGTAGAGGTCGGGCGATCCCCATAGGAAGCTGACGAAAGTGAGCGGGCTCGTGAACGTCAGCGTCGCCGGTTGCCCCGCCTGCAGGCCGACGGCGAGGAATTCCGTCACCGTGCCCTTAGGGATGTCGGCAAACGGCATTTCGTTCATGTAAATCGTACCGCCTGCGAGGGTCGCGACGGTGCCGCCATTTAGGCCTGCCGGGGTCAACGACAGGAGCGGCCCGCCGTTGCCGCCGAGACTGCCCGTGACGCTGGCATCTGCGGCTCCGCACAGTGCGAGGACGGATAGGCATAAGAGCGAACGAATGAACTTCATCTGAAAATTCCCCTGAACGAGTGGCGACGTATGGTGGCGGTGCGGCAGATGACTGCGTGCACGCCGTTGAGGCCACTAAGCAACCGCAGTGCCAGTGCCGGTCCTCGCCCCGCGAATCGGGGGTCGCGATCAGGGAATCGGGAGCGGGCTCAGCGGCTCGCGCCGAGTCCCATGCGCTTGCCAACCTCGGTGTAGATCCGTGTGCGCGTGCGCATGAAGGCATCCATGTCGCCGACGCCGACGTTGACGAGCTCGAAGCCGGCCTTGGCCGCGAGCTCCTTCATCTCGGGGTCGGCATTGAGCGCCGCGAAGGTGTCCGACAGGCGCTTCCTCGCCTCGGGCGGGGTCGCCTTGGGCACGCCGATGCCACGGAACGCGCCGTCGACCCAGTCGACGCCGAGCTCCTTGAAGGTCGGCACGTCGGGCAAAAGCGGATGGCGCTTCTCCATCGCCACCGCGAGCGCGCGCACCTTCCCTTTGTTGGCAATCGCAAACGGCGTGTACGTCATCGCGCCATCGATGTGGCCGCCGAGGACGGCGATCGCGAGGTCGCCGGTGCCCTTGTACGGCACGTAGGTCGTCTTCACGCCGAAGTCGCGGTCGAGGCGCTCGTGGGCTGCGTGGTTTGCCGAGTTCAGGCCGGAGCCACCGAGGTTGAGCTTGCCCGGATCGGCCTTCGCGACCTTGAGGAAATCGGCGAAGGTCTTGATCGGCCCCGATTCGGGCACGGCGAGCACGTCGGGCGTGTAGTGGAACCAGAACACCGGCGCGACGTCGTCGGTCTTGTAGGCGACGTTGCCCTCCATCGGCTGCAGCACCATGTGCGGCAGGTTGATGCCGACGATGTTGGTGCCGTCGGCAGGGAACGTGTTGGTCTGGCCCCAGAGCAGCGCGCCGCCGGCGCCGGCCTTGTACTGGACGACAGTCTCGATCGCCGGGCATTTCTTCTTCAGCACCAGCTGCTGGTGGCGTGCCGAGAGGTCGGACTCGCCGCCCGGCGGGAACGCCTGCCAGTAGAGCAGGTTCGCGTTCGGACAGGCGAGGCCTTGTCCGAACGCCGGCGACAGCGTCGCGAAGAGCAACACCACGGCGATGTACAGGATGCGGGTCATGCGTTGTCCCTCTCGGTGCGGAGAGTGATCTTAGGGGCCGCGTTATGCCCGCCCGATAGGGTCCGGCCCCTGTCGAAGGAGATGCCAGCGATCGTCGAGGTCTGGCCTGGCCGTGTAGGCCAACGCCGCGTCTTCGCGTCGGCGCTGCTTCTTTACCGGACGAAATACCTTTCTTAGCGAAACGGTCGCGCGTACCGTCGGCGCCGTGCCCGCGTCTGGCGTTGCATGAGTGGCCCACCCGGGCCTTCGAGACATCAGGAGATTCCGATGAAGAAGATCAGCACCACCCTCAAGCCTCTCGTCGCCGCGGCGGCCCTGCTCGCCGCCGGCCACGCGCTGGCGCAGATCACGTTCTACGAAGGCGAGGGCTTTCGCGGCCGCGTCTTCGCCGCCAACCGCACGGTCGACAACTTCGCCGACATCGGCTTCAACGACCGCGCCTCGTCGGTCGTCGTCGACCGCGGTCGCTGGGAAGTGTGCGAGGACGCTGGCTTCAACGGGCGCTGCGTCGTTCTGAGGCAAGGCAGCTACGACTCGCTGCGCGGCATGGGCCTCGACAACCGGATCTCCTCGGTGCGCCCGGTGACCCCGCGCCGCGAATACGACAACGAGGCGCCGCAGCCGCTGGCCGCGCCGAACTACCAATACCGCCAGCGTCCGAGCGAGCGCATCTTCGACGTGCCCGTGGGGTCGGTGCGCGCCGTCGCGGGTCCGCCGGAGCAGCGCTGCTGGATGGAGCATCAGGCCGGCGAGCGTCGCGACCTGAACGTTCCGGGCGGGATCATCGGCGGCGTGCTCGGCGGCATCCTCGGCCACCAGCTCGGCGGCGGCAGCGGCAAGACCGTGACGACGATCGGCGGCGCCGTCGCCGGCGGCGCGCTCGGCGCGAACTTCGACCGCATCCGCGATCCCGCGACCGGACGCGACGTGCGTCGCTGTGAGAACGCCGCCAGCACGGCCCCGCCGGCCTACTACGACGTCGTCTACAACTTCCGCGGCGTCGAGCACCGCGTCCAGATGGCGACGCCGCCGGGACCGACGATCGCGGTCAACGGCCGCGGCGAGCCGCGCCAGTAGGCGGTCTTTCCTCACACCACCGTCGATTCGTCCGGGCGCGCGGCGACCGCCGTGCCCGTATGCGTCGCCGGCGCGCGCAAGCACGCCAGCGACACGAACGCCACGAGGCCGGCCGCTGCCGAAGCCCAGATCGCGTGCGCGCCCCAG
>JAYVVB010000113.1:0-4775 GCA_043787455.1 Rhizobacter sp. | reverse complement strand
CTGGCCTACGAGGCGCTCAAGGGCTACCTGATGCTCTATACGCCCGAGCACTTCGATGCCGAGTCGTTCAAGGCGTGGGTCGCGCTCGACTGGGACGTCAACCTCGCCGCGACGCTGACCGTCGAGCAACGCAATGCGCTGGCCCAGCACCTCGAGGCCGCGATCTCGCAGGGTGCGCCCCAGGCTCCGGCGCCGATGGACAAGACGCTGGTGGCCAACGTGCGCGAGATGCTGATCGCCTACCCGCTCGAGTACCGCATCTTCAGCCGCATGAGGCGCTCGCGTGTCGGCGCAGACCTGCCCGAGTTCACCGCTGCGGGCGCGGGCGGTCCCAACGCCGTGCGGGTGTTCGAGCGCGCCAGCGGCCAGCCCTTGACCAAGGGCATATCGGGGCTCTTCACCCGCGACGGCTACTTCAAGGCCTTCAACCCGTCGATCGCCAAAGTGGCACCGGTGCTTGCCGCCGAAGAGCGTTGGGTGCTCGGCGTCGCCGCACCCCCCGAATCGCTCAAGGCGGCCGCCAGCAGCCTGCTGGGTGGCGGCAACGCCGAGCTCCAGACTCGCGTCCAGCGCCTGTACCTCCAGGAGTACATCAAGGTCTGGGATCAGTACATCGCCGATGTCCGCCTCGTGCGCCTCGGGGCGCTGGAGCGCAGCCTCACGGTGGCCGGCCTGCTCGCCGCGCCGGATTCGCCGTTGGCGTCGTACCTGCGCGCGGTGGCACGCGAAACCCAGCTCGGCGCCGCGGTCGTAGCCGCGGCCGCGGCCGCGCCGGCAGGAGGAGGCCCGAAATTCAAGAACCCGACGTTGAAAAAGCTCGACCGCGCCAAGGACGATATCGCCGCGGTGGTAGGCAAGGCCACCGGCGGCGAAGCGCCCAAGCCGCTGGGCAGGCCGCTGGAGATGATGGTCGACGACCACTTCGCTCCCTTGCATCGGATGGTCCTCGGGACGCCGCCGCCGCTCGACGAGACGATGAAGCTCTTCAACGAGGTCTTCGTGCAGTTGACGGCGATCGACGCCGCGCAGAAGACCAAGACCGCGCCTCCCGCCGGTGGCGGCGGCGCTGCCGCCAAGGCGGCCGCAGGCATGCAGCCCGAGCCGATCAAGTCGATGCTGACGGCGCTGGCCGATGCCGGAGCGACCCAGGGCCGGGTGGCTGAGCGCCAGGGCCTGAGCGCCGAGATCAAGCCGGTCGCCGAACAGTGCGCCAAGACGATCGCCGGGCGCTATCCCTTTGCGCTGGGCAGCCGGTCCGACGTGCTCCCCGACGACTTCGGCCAGATGTTCGGCCCGGGCGGTCAGATCGACGACTTCTTCCAGCGCAAGCTCGCGGCACTCGTCGACATCGGCGTCACGCCCTGGGCCTACCGGCCGCTGCCCGACGGCACGAAGCCGCCCGGCGGCGCCTCGCTGGCCGACTTCCAGCGCGCCGCCAAGATCCGCGAAGCCTTCTTCCGCGGAGGCGGCAAGACGCCCGGGTTCAGGGTCGATCTGCGCCTGCTGGATATGGACACAGCAACCAAGGAGCTCGTCCTCGATGTCGACGGTCAGCTGATGAAGTTCACTGCCGGCAACACGGCGGCCCAGACCTTCACCTGGCCGAGCGCTCGCGTCGCTTCGCAGATCAAGCTCACCATGGGCGGCGCGCCGCAACTGTTCGAAGGGCCGTGGGCGCTGTTTCGGATGATCGGGCAGAACGAAGTCCAGGCCTCGCCGCAACCCGAGCGCTTCACCGTGCTGCTCAACGCCGACGGCCGCAAGGCCAAGCTCGAAGTCATCTCGGCCAGCGCGCTGAACCCCTTGCGGCTGCGCGAGATGCAGGCCTTCCGTTGCCCCGACGCGCTCTGAGCATGGAACTCGATAGCGCTCCGTTGCGTTGGCTGTCCCTCAAACGGCCGCAGCGGTGGCTTGCGGCGGTCGGGCGCCGCTGACATGCCGGCTGGCGTCACGCCAGGGTGGTACGGCAAGCTGCCATCGTTGGGTGACTTCGCGAGCCGTCGGCTGCCGCCGCTGTTCGTCGAGCCCTGGGATCGCTGGCTGGCGATCGGCCTCGCGTCCTGGCGCGAAAGCGACGAGTCCTGGCTCACGGCGTTCCTCGCGGCGCCGACCTGGCGCTTCGCGCTCGGAACCGGCCTGCCGTTCGAGCAGAGCCCCGGCTATGCCGGCGTGCTGATGCCGTCGGTCGATCGGGTGGGACGCTACTTTCCGCTCACCGTCGTCCGCCCGCGCGGCCAGTCCGAAGCGCAAGCGCCCGCGGCTTGGCTGCAGGCGCTGGAAGGCCTCGCGGTGGCGGCGCTGCACGACGACTGGAATGCCGAGCACTTCGATGCCGAGCTCGAAGGGCTCGACGCCGCGGCCGATACCGGACCGGCATGGCCCGAGGAGGGGCGAACGCTGTGGTGGTGGGAGCGCGACGGCGAAGTGTCGGTGCCTGTCAGCACGACCGGATTGCCCGACACAGACACGCTCGTGCTCTTGCTCGCCGGTCGCCTTTAGCTCGACTCCCGCGTCCATCCGAGGCCGATTCATGAGTAATACCTTCACAGCCGACTTTGCCGGGATCGGCCAGGCTCCACCGGTCTGGAATGCCAAGCGTCCACTGCGCATCGCCATCCTCGGCGACTTCGGTGCCGGCGCTGGCCGCGGTCGGTTGCAGACCGGTGCGGAACTCGCCAAGCGCAAGCCGCTGAAGGTCGAATTCGACACGCTCGAAGACGCGATGCGGCGGCTTGGCCTGTCGCTGACCTTGCCGCTCGGCGCCGATGGCGTGCCGGTGGCGATCGAGCTCGCCGATCTCGATGCCTTCCATCCCGACGCCATCTACGCGGACGTGCCCGTTTTCGCCGACCTCGCGTCGCTTCGCAGGCGTTTGAACCAGACGGGTCAGTTCGCCGCTGCTGCGGCTGAGGTGATGGCATGGGCCGAAAACGCCGGCCCGCGTGCTTCGAGCTTGGTGCGTAAGGCGGTCGCGCGCGGCAGCGCGCCGTCGAGTGGCGCGACTCTCGAAGACTTCGCGCGTCTGACTGGGCGCGCGTCCGCCGTCGGCAAGGCAGACGGCGCAGTCGACAGCCTGTTGCAGCGCGTCGTCGGTCCGTTCGTGCAGGCGGCGGCGAGCCCGAACAAGGACGCGCTCGTCGCCGCGGTCGACTCGGGCTTGAGCGATGCGATGCGCGCGTTGCTGCATCACCCCGATTTCCAGACCAGCGAATCCCTGTGGCGTGGTGTCGATTTCGTGTTGCGCAGGCTCGAGACCGGCCCTCAATTGCAAGTGCATCTGCTCGACATCAGCGCCGAGGAGTTCGCTGCCGACCTGAGCGGCGTAGTGGACCTCGGCGAATCGGGTCTCCACAAGCTGCTCGTCGAAGCGCCGTCGCAGGACGCCGACGGCGGGTACACCTACATCGTCGGCTGCTATCAGTTCGACGCCACGCCGCCGCACGCGGAATTGCTTGGCCGCGCTTCCCAGATCGCGTCGCACGCCGCCGCCTCGCTGCTTGTCGGCATCAACACCGACCCCTTCGCTGACCGCGGGGAGCCGCCGCATCGCCTCGTTCGCGAAGCCTTCGCCGCGTTGCGCGCATTGCCGACGGCGTCGTTCCTCGGTCTGTTCGGCCCGCGCTTCCTGCTGCGTCATCCGTACGGCAAGAAGAGCGACCCGATCTCGGCTTTTGCGTTCGAGGAGTTCAGCCGCGAAGCGGGCCTTCGCGGCATGCTCTGGGGCCACCCGGCTCTACTGGCGCTGACTGTGCTGGCCCGGCCGGGCGCATCGCTGGCGGTTGATGACCTGCCGTTCCATCACTACAACGACGAAGACGGCGATTCGGTCGCCTTGCCGTGCACCGACCGTCTCGTCTCGACCAATGCCGCGTCGTTGCTGCGCGGGGCCGGCATCAACGCCGTGATGGCGCACAAGGGCGAGGGCATGGTTCGATTCAACGGGCTCGAGGCGGTGAACGGTGACGGCCTGGCGGTCGCCGGCGCCGCACCGAAAAAGGCCTCAAGCGGCGCGCGCTTCATGCTGCAATCGAAGGTCGACACCCGGGATCGGCCGGTCGCGGCCAGCGCAGTGCCGGTCACGCGCCGGGCCGGCCCAGCTCCGGTCGCCGCGGCAACAGTCGAGGAATCCTCCGAACTAACCGAACCTGAAGCCGAAAGAGCCGAAGCAGTCAAGGAAGAATCGGAGCGCGTCGAAGAGCCGACCGAGGCCGACGACCGGGCACACCCGGCCGCTGGAGTCGAGGCGGCGCCCGACGACGAGATGGCGACGCTGCTCGCAAGTCTCGACCCACCAGCCGCGCCGGCGGAGAACGAACCGGAGGCTGCGGAAGCGCCGATCGATCCCGAACTCGCGGCCTTGCTGAAGTCACTGGGATAGCGCTCTTTCAGGGGCGCCTCGATGGCACACCACTACTGAAGGTAAGACAGCTCCACCTCGACATAGCGATTCTTCGCCAGCTTCTTCTCGTCGACCTTCTTGTCGGTCCCGCCCTTGCCCTCGCCGGCGCTCTTGACGTTGAAGAAACTGTCAGAGACGCCGGTCCAGGTCTGGATCCATTTCTTGACGTCTTCCGCTCGGCCCTTTGCGAACTTGATGTCGTTTTCGGACATCGGGCCGGTGGTGTCCGCGTATCCGGTGATTCTGATCGTCTTACCGCCGAGGATCTGCGGATCCTTCTTCTCCCATTCGTCGAGCGTCGCCTGGGGCAGCTTGGTGATGGCGTTCCTGAAATCGGCCCAGGTGTAGTAGCCGGAGATCGATGACTGCTTGATGG
>JAYVVB010000112.1:0-3407 GCA_043787455.1 Rhizobacter sp. | reverse complement strand
GACGCCGGGCTCCTGACCGTGTCCGGCTATGAAGGCTTCCAGGCCAAGGTCGACAAGGTCAAGGACGACTTCATGGCGTATCTGATCGAGGCGCGTCGCGCCGGCCGCACGGTTGCGGCCTACGGCGCCGCGGCCAAGGGCAACACGCTCATGAACTACGCCGGCGTGCGTCCGGACCTGATCGCGTTCGTCGTCGACCGCAACCCGGCCAAGCAGGGCAAGTACATGCCCGGCAGCCGTATCGCCATCGTCGCCGAGGATCGGCTGCGCGCGACGCGGCCCGACGACGTCGTGCTGCTGCCGTGGAATCTGCGCGACGAGCTGATGCCGCAGCTTGCGTACATCCGCGAGTGGGACGGCCGCTTCGTCACGGCGGTGCCGTCGCTTAAGGTCGTGCCATGAGGGCCGTGCCATGAAGGTGGCGGTGAGCGGCGCGACCGGCTTCATCGGCCGTCACGTCGTCGCCGCGCTCGAGCGCGCGGGCGCGGAGCCGACGCTCTGGGTCCGGCCCGCGGCGTCGCCGATCGGGAGCGAACTATCGCGCCATCCGGTCGTCGCGCTCGATATCCTCGATCCGCCCGAGCAGGCATTCGACAAGCTCGGCCGTCCCGACGCGCTCATCCACCTCGCCTGGGGAGGGCTGCCGAACTACGCGTCGCCCCATCACGTCGAACAGGAGCTGCCGGCGCACGAGCGCCTGCTCGCGAGGTTGATCGAGCAGGGCTTGGCGAACCTCGTCGTCGCCGGCACCTGCTTCGAATACGGGATGCAGTCGGGTGCGCTCGCCGAGACCGCGGACGCCGCGCCGGCCAACGCCTATGCCATCGCCAAGGACGCGCTGCGCCGCCGCCTGCAAACGCTGCGACGCGGGCGACCATTTCTCCTGACATGGGCGCGTCTCTTCTACCTGCACGGCGACGGTCAGGCCGCCAGCGCGCTGCTGCCGCAGCTCCAGCGCGCGCTCGACGCCGGCGCGACGACGTTCCCGATGTCGGGCGGCGAGCAGCTGCGCGACTACCTGCCTGTCGAGGAAGCCGCCGACGATCTCGTTCGCCTCGCGCTGGCGCGTCGCGACAACGGCGTCGTCAACATCTGCTCCGGCCGGCCGATCTCGGTACGCGCGCTGGTCGAAGGATGGCTCGCAGCGCATGGACGATCGATCGCGCTCGACCTCGGCCGCTATCCGTACCCGGCCCACGAGCCGATGGCGTTCTGGGGCGACGACACCAAGCTCCAGCGCTGCCTGCACGAGGCGACGCAGCGATGAACGCAACGCTTCGCGAGGTCTATCGCGCCGAGCAGCTGCCCGTGCTGCAGAACCGCATGTTCGCGACCGCGCAGGCGGCGCGCGAATGCGCCCGCGGCGACGTCGTGCTGGTCCAGTCGATGGAGACAGGGCTCGTCTTCAACCGCGCCTTCCGGCCCCAGCTCGTGCAGTACGACGCCGACTATCAAAACGAGCAAGGACTGAGCGGCGTGTTCGCGCGTCACCTCGACGCCGTCCTCGATGTGATGCGACGGCACTTCGCCGGACAGAGCCTGGTCGAGGTCGGCTGCGGCAAGGGCCTCTTCCTCGAGCGGCTGCTCGCCGCAGGCTTCGATGTCACCGGGCTCGACCCGACCTACCAAGGCTCGAATCCGCGCGTCATCAAGGAGTTCTTCACGCCCGAGGCGGGCATTCGCGCTGACGGGCTGGTGCTGCGTCACGTGCTCGAGCACGTGCCCGATCCGCTCGGCTTTCTCGCCGGGCTGCGCGAGGCCAACGGTGGCGGCGGCAAGATCTACATCGAGGTGCCGTGCCTCGACTGGATCGCGCGCCGCCGCGCCTGGTTCGACATCTTCTACGAGCACGTCAACTACTTCAGGCTGGTCGACTTCGAGCGCATGTTCGGCACCGTGCACGAAGCCGGCCATATGTTCGCGGGGCAATACCTCTCGGTCGTCGCCGACCTCGCGACGCTGCGCGCGCCGCGGCGTCCGGTCGACGACGAATTCGCGCTGCCTTCCGAATTCCTGACCGCGATCGCCGCGAGCCGCGCGCGACTCAAGGAAAGCGGCGCCGGCGGGGCGATCTGGGGCGGCGCGTCGAAGGGTGTGATCTTCGCCCTCTTCATGGAGCGCGCCGGCGTCGCCATCGACACCGTGATCGACATCAACCCGGCCAAGCAGGGCCGCCATCTCGCGGCGACGGGACTCCGCGTCCAGTCGCCCGAGGAGGGGATGGCGCACCTTAAGCCCGGCGCCGACGTGTTCGTGATGAACAGCAATTACCTGCGGGAGATCGAGGCCATGACCTCGCATCGCTTGCACTGCATATCGATCGATCAAGGGAGTGAGAAATGAACGAATTCGAGCGCGAAGTCGCGAGCCGGGTCGAGGCCAACGCGGCTGACCGGCCGCTTCAGACGGCGACCAACGAGTTCATGAAGGCCTCGATCGCGGCGAAGTACTCGTACAACTTCTCGTGGCTCGGCCGGCCGGTCATCCAGTACCCGCAGGACATCGTCGCGATGCAGGAGCTGATCTGGTCGCTCCAGCCCGAGCTGATCGTCGAGACCGGCATCGCTCACGGCGGCTCGCTGATCTTCTCGGCCTCGATGCTCGAGCTCAACGCGGCGTGCGGCGGCCCGGCCGACGCACGCGTCGTCGGCGTCGACATCGACATCCGCGCCCACAACCGAAAGGCGATCGAGGCGCACCCGATGTTTCGCCGCATCACGATGATCGAAGGCTCGAGCGTCGCGCCGGAGGTCGTCGCGTCCGTGCGCGCGATGGCGGCGGGCAAGAAGAGCGTCCTCGTCTGCCTCGACAGCAACCACACCCACGAGCACGTGCTCGCCGAGCTCGAGGCCTACGCGCCGATAACGACGGTGGGCAACTACTGCGTCGTCTTCGACACGATCGTCGAGGACCTGCCCGAGGCGCTCAGCTTCGACCGGCCCTGGGGTCCGGGCGACAACCCGAAGACCGCGGCGCGGCACTATCTCGCCAGCCATCCGGAGTTCGAGGTCGACGCCCGCTTCGACGCCAAGCTCTTGATCGGCGTCGCGCCACAAGGCTATCTCCGGCGTGTCCGCTGAGCCCAAGGTTCCGGGCGAAGGCGGGCTCGTCTACGCCTGCCTGACGCACGTGCCGCTCACGCTCGAGTTTCCGTCGTGGGTCGTGCCGATCCACCTCGGCCAGGCTCAGCACGCAGGCGCCTTGAACCTGCGTGATCTCGCGCCCGACTGGGACGCGCACCACCCGCAGCTCGGCTCGACCGCGGGTGCCTTCGCGCTCGCGCGGCTGATGCGCGAGCGCTTTCCCGATTCGACCCGCGTCGGCATCTGCCAGTACCGCAAGTTCGTGTCGAAGGAGCGGATCAGCGGCATGCGCGATCCGCGTTATCGCGTCATGGACGTCGTGCC
>JAYVVB010000111.1:0-9571 GCA_043787455.1 Rhizobacter sp. | reverse complement strand
GAGCTTGAGCGGGCCGACCGGCGAGACCCAGCTCACCCCCAGGCCGGCCGACGCGCGCAGGCTGTCAAGGCTCAGGTGCTCGTTCTCGCCCCACACGTTGCCTGCGTCGGCATAGACGAAGATGCGCAGGGTCCGGTCGTTGCCCGCGCCGGGAACCGGCAGGTAGAGCTCGTTGTTGAGGTTGAAGCGCCGGTTGCCGCCGATGAAGGCGCCGGTGACGTCGATCGGGCCGAGCGAGCCTTGCTCGAAGCCGCGCACCGTGCCGAGACCGCCGCCGTAGAAGTTCTTGAAGATCGGATACGGGCGGCTGCCCAGGCCCTTGCCGTAGCCGAGCTCGGCGTTGACGCCGAAGCTGAACGCGCGGCCGAAGTTGATGTACTGCTGTCCCTGGAGGTTGGCGCGCAGATATTTGGCGCCGCCGATCGGTGCGTAGTCGAGATTGACGCGCAGGTAGCGGCCCGCCGTCGGCACGAGCGCGCTGTCGCGGTTGTCGCGGGTCCAGCCGATGGTGAGGGGGATCGAGCCGCTGGTCTCGCCGAACTGCTCGCGGTAGAGGAAGTAGCTGTTCGGCAGCGCCGTCGCTCCCTTGATTTGCGTGCGCTCGGCGCCGATGCCGAAGAAGACCGTGTCGTATTCGCTGAACGGCACGCCGAACCGGATCGCCGCGCCCGGCGTCACCAGCTTGTATTCCTCGCCCTGGCTGTTGATCGGCCGGCTGGTGCGGTAGTAGAGATCGATCGAGCGCGAGATGCCGTCGATGGTGAAGTACGGGTCGACCGTGCTCAGCACGAGCGTGCGGTTGTACTTGCTGGTGTTGAGGTCGAGGCCAAGATAGTTGCCCGAGCCGAAGATGTTCTCCTGCTTGATCGACGCGGTGAGCGAGAGCTTGTCGGCGGACGAGAAGCCGGCACCGAGGGAGAGGTTTCCTGTCGGCTTTTCCTTGATGGTGATCGTGAGGTCGACCTGGTCGGCCGAGCCCGGGACCTCGGCCGTGTCGACGCTGACGTCGCTGAAGTAGCCAAGCCGGTCGACCCGATCGCGCGAGAGCTTGATCTTCGTGCCGTCGTACCACGACGACTCGAACTGGCGGAACTCGCGTCGCACGACCTCGTCACGCGTGCGCGTGTTGCCGGCGACGCTGACGCGCCGGACGTAGACCCGCCGCTGCGGGTCGGCAACGAGCGTGACGGCGACGCGGCCGTTGACGCGATCGATCTCCGGCCGCGAGTCGACCTTGGCGAAGGCGTAGCCGAAGGTGCCGAAGCGATCGACGAAGGCGCGCGAGGTCTGGGCCACGGTCTCGGCGCGGTACGGATCACCCGGCTTGATCGTCACCAGGGTGCGGAAGTCGTCTTCCTTGCCGAGGTATTCGCCCTCCAGCTTCACCCCGGTGACGATGTAGAGCTGACCTTCCTTGACGTTGACCGTGATCGTGATGTCCTGCTTGTCGGGCGAGATCGCGACCTGAGTCGACTCGACCTCGAACTCGAGGTAGCCGCGGTTCTGGTAGTAGGCGCGCAGGATCTCGAGGTCGGCATTGAGCTTGGCGCGCGAATAGCGATCGCCCTTCAGGTAGAAATTGAGCCAGCTGCCGTCGTTGAGCTCGAACAGGCTCTTCAGCGTGCCTTCGGAGAACACCTTGTTCCCTGAGATGCGGATCTCGCTGATCCGCGCCGCGTTGCCTTCGGTGATCGTGAAGGTGACGTTGACGCGGTTACGCTCCTGCGGTGTCACCGTCGTCACGACCTCGGCGCCGTAGAGGCTCCTCGTCAGGTACTGGCGCTTCAGTTCCTGCTCGGCCCGGTCGGCGAGCGCCTTGTCGAAGGGCAGGCCCTCGCCGATGCCGAAGTCCTTCAGCGACTTGACCAGCGCGTCCTTCTCGAACTCGTGCATGCCGACGAAGTCGATGTTGGCGATCACGGCGCGCTCGTCGACGATGACGACGGCGACGCCGTTGTCGATGTCGATGCGCACGTCCTTGAAGAGCCCGGTCGCGAACAGCGCGCGCAGCGCCGCGGCGCCCTTCTCGTCGGAGTAGGTGTCGCCGATCCGGAACGGCAGCGCCGCGAAGACCGTGCCGGCGTCGGAGCGCTGCAGGCCCTCGACCCGGATGTCCTTCAGCACGAAGGGCTCGATCGCGGACGCCGCGCCGATGTGCAAGGCCAGGGCCAGCGCGGCGGAAATCGGGGCGAAGCGAAGACTACGCAAACGAAGGACACGGTAGGCGAAGGGACGGGCGCGAAGGACGTGAACAGGCATGCGGGCGGTCATTGGAGACCCAGCAGGCGGGCCATGTCGTTGTAGAGCGCCAGGGACATCATCATCAGCATGATGGCAACCCCGCCACGCTGCAGCCGGTCGAGCCACAACTCGGAGACCTGACGTCCCGTCACGGCCTCAAAAAGATAATACATCAGGTGCCCGCCATCGAGGACGGGGAGTGGCAGCAGGTTGAGCACGCCGAGACTGACACTCACGACGGCGAGAAAGCCGAGGTAGTAGGCCAGGCCGAGCCGCACCGATTGGCCGGCGTAGTCGGCGATCGTCACCGGGCCGCTCAAATTCTTGAGCGAGGCCTGGCCGATGATCATCTTGCCGAGCATCTTCACCGTCAGCGCCGACATCTGCCAGGTCTGCGTGGCGGCGCTCGTCAGGCCTTCTACGAGGCCGTAGCGAACGCTCGTCAACTCGGGCGGCTGCCCCGGAAACACCTCGAGCCGGCCGACGCGATTGCCGCCGTCGACGACGACCGCGGACGTCACGTCGAGCTCGCTCTTCGTGCCCGCGCGCTCGATGCGCCAGTGCATGGTCGCGGCCACACCGGTGCGGCCGCTGGCGCGGATCGCGTCGCGCACCTGGGTCGCATCATCGATCGCGACGTTGTCGATCGCGAGAACGCGATCGCCCGGCTTCAGGCCTGCAGCCGCGCCGGCGCCGCCGGCCTTGACCTCGCCAAGCACCGGCTCGCTCCACGGATTGCCGAGGCCGATGCGCTGCATCGTCTTGGCGTCGACGTCGGCGCCCGAGAGCGACGCGAGATCGAGATGGATCCGGCGCTGCCCACGCCCGTCGCGCGTGCTCGTCATCAGCTCGACGTTGTCGCCGCGGAGCAGCGCCTGCGTCACCTGCCAGCGAAGGTCGGTGAGCGAGCGCACGTCGCGCCAGTCGACGCCGTCGGGCGACCAGGCGCGCACCCAGTCGCCGGCGCGCATGCCGGCGCGCTCGGCGAGGCTGGCCGCGGCCGGCGGCCCGAGGACGGCCTTCGGTTCGTCGACGCCGATCCAGTGCGCGGCGGCGTAGAGCGCGACCGCCAGCAGCAGGTTGGCGGCCGGTCCCGCGGCGACGATCGCCGCGCGCTGCCAAAGCGACTTGCGGTTGAACGCGCGATCGAGCTCGCTCGGGCTGACATCGCCCTCGCGCTCGTCGAGCATGCGCACGTAGCCGCCGAAGGGCAAGGCGCAGACGACGAACTCCGTCGCAGCAGGCGTCGCCTGGCGCCGCCACAGGACGCGGCCGAAGCCGACCGAGAAGCGCAGCACGCGCACGCCGCACGCGACCGCGACGCGGTAGTGCCCGTACTCGTGAACGATGATCAGGACGCCGAGCGTCAGGAAGAAAGCGAGGACGGTGATCAGCATCGCGAACCTTGGTTGCTCATTGCGCTCATTGCGTATAGGCCTTCAGGAACCGGCCGGCGCAGCGCCTGGCCTCGGCATCGAGCGCGAGCAGCGATGCGAGCGAGTCCGCCGCCCCGTGAGTCGGAGCCAATGCCTCGACGGTGCGGCAGTTGACGGTGTGAATCCGGTCGAAGCGAATGGTTCCGGCAAGAAACGCGGCGACCGCCTCTTCGTTGGCGGCGTTGAGCACCGCCGCGGTCCCGGCCGGCGCGCGCAACACGTCCCACGCGAGGCCGAGGCCGGGATAGATCTTGGGATCGGCCAGCTCGAAGGTGAGTGATGCGAGACGTCGCCAGTCGAGCGGCTCGGCGCCCGACTCGATCCGGTCGGGATAGGCCAGGCCGTAGGCGATCGGCACGCGCATGTCGGGCGTGCCGAGTTGCGCCAGCACCGACTGGTCGCGGTACACGACCATCGAGTGGACAATGCTTTGCGGATGGATCACGACCTCGATCTGCTCGGGCGCGAGGTCGAAGAGGAAGTGCGCCTCGATGACCTCGAGCGCCTTGTTCATCATCGTCGCCGAGTCGACCGAGATCTTGCGGCCCATGACCCAGTTCGGATGGGCACACGCCTGGTCGGGCGTGACCGCGTGCAGCGTCGCCGGATCGCGGCCGCGGAACGGCCCGCCCGAGGCCGTGAGGACGATGCGCGCGACACGGTCCTTCCAGGTGCTGCGGTCTTCCGGCAGACACTGGAAGATGGCCGAGTGCTCGCTGTCGATCGGCAGCAGCGTCGCGCCCCCGCGCGCGACGGCGTCGACGAAGAGATGACCGCCGACGACGAGCGCTTCCTTGTTGGCGAGGAGCAGTCGCTTGCCCGATGCTGCCGCCGCCAGGCAGGGCGCCAGGCCGGCAGCGCCGACGATCGCCGCCATCACGGTGTCGACCTCGGGATGCCCAGCGAGCTCGGAGAGCGCGCCCGCGCCGCTCAGCACCACGGTGGCGACACCGGCCGAGCGCAATCGTTCGGTCAGCTCTCGCGCCTGCGCCGGCGTGGCGACGGCGGCGAAGCGCGAACGATGACGGACGCAGAGGGCGAGCAGCTCGTCGAGGCGCTGGTGCGCGGTGAGGGCAAAGACCTCGAAACGATCCGGATGTGCGCCGGCGACTTCGAGCGTCGCTTGGCCGACCGAGCCGGTCGCGCCGAGCACGCACAGGCGCTGCGGGGGTGCTGAAGATTCGCGCGAACGAGCGTTCAAAGGGCCACCAGCGCGAGAGCGATCGGGAATACCGGCAGCAGCCCGTCGACGCGATCGAGGATGCCGCCATGGCCGGGCAGCAGCCGGCTGCTGTCCTTCGCGCCGGCGCTGCGCTTGACCAGCGATTCGAAGAGATCGCCGACGACGCTCATCGCCACCAGGAAGACGACGACGAGAGCGAGGCCGGCGTAGCTGAAGCGGTTGGCGACCAGGGTGTAGAAGCTTTCGCCGCCGATCGATCCCGAGGCGTCGACCGCGAGCCAGCCGAACGCGACGAGCAACGCGCCGGCCATGCCGCTCCACACCCCTTCCCAGCTCTTGCCCGGGCTGATCGCGAGGGCAAGCTTCTTCCGGCCGAAGCGACGTCCGCCGAAGTACGCGAAGATGTCCGCGGTCCAAACGAGCGAGAAGATCGAGAGGATGAAGTTAAGGCCGCCGGCTTTGGCGTTGGAGAACGCGAGCCAGGCGGTCCAGAGCGCGACCAACCCGATCGACCAGCGCAACGCGCGAGGCACGCGCGGCCACCCGGCGACACCGTTGCGCAACGCCCAGGTGCCGCCGAGAACCCAGACGCCGAACGCGATCCACCACGAGGCATGCGGTGCGTTCGTCGCCCAGCCGGCGTAGAGCGCAAGGCCGCAGGCGAGCCCGAGCAACACGCCCATCGGGACGGCGAAGGCGCCGCCGTCGTTGAGGCGGACCCATTCCCAGCCGGCGATCGCCATCGCGGTCAGCGTCAGCAGCGCGAAGGGCCAGGTCGCCTTCGCGACCAGGGCCGGGATCAACAAAGCCAGCAGCACCACCGCCGTGAGGATTCGCTGCCTGAGCACGCGATCAGCTTTCGCTCGCCACGAGCTCTACAGCGCTGTGCACGGCGCCGAAGCGGCGCTCCCGACGCGCGTATTGGGCCAGGGCGGCATCGAGCTCGGCCGTGCCGAACTCGGGCCAGAGACACTCGGTGAAAACGAGCTCGGAGTAGGCAACCTGCCAGAGCAGGAAGTTGCTGATCCGGAGCTCGCCGCCGGTGCGGATGAAGAGATCGGGATCCGGCGCGTAGCTGAGGGCCATGTAGCTGTTGAGCTTGGCCTCGTCGAGCTCGTCGGCGGGAACGCCGGCGGCCATCGCCTGCCGGCAGGCCTCGACGATGTCCCAGCGGCCGCCGTAGTTGAACGCGACCGAGAGCTGAATGCGGCTGTTGTGGCGCGTGCTGTCCTCGGCCTGCTGCCAGGCCTGGCGCAGCTTGTCCGAGACCTGGGCGCGGTCGCCGACGATGCGGATGCGCACGCCGTCGCCGGCGAGCTTGGCGAGGTACTTCGAGACCGCGACCAGCACCAGACCCATCAGGCTCGACACCTCCTCGCTCGGCCGCTTCCAGTTCTCGGAGGAGAACGCGAACACGGTGAGGTACTCGATGCCGCGATCGGCGCAGGCGTTGACCGTGCGCACGAGCGCGTCGACGCCCTGCTTGTGGCCGAAGAAGCGCGGCATGTGGCGCTTTTTGGCCCAGCGACCATTGCCGTCCATGACGATGGCCACGTGGCGCGGCACGGCGAATGTCGCCTCGGCCGGATCGCCCATCAGACCGCCATGATCTCGGTTTCCTTCGCCGACGTGAGCCGCTCTATCTCGGCGATCGTGCGGTCGGTGAGCTTCTGCAGATCGTCGAGCGAGCGCCTCTCCTCGTCCTCGGAAATGGTCTTGTCCTTGGCCAGTCGCCGGGCATGATCGTTAGCGTCGCGACGGAGGTTGCGCACCGCGATCTTGGCGTCCTCGCTCGTATGGCGGACGATCTTGGTCAGGTCCCTGCGACGCTCCTCGGTGAGCGCCGGCATCGGCACGCGCAAGAGGTCGCCCTGGTTCGACGGATTGAGCCCGAGGTCCGACTCGCGGATCGCTTTCTCGATCTTCGCGCCCATGCCTTTTTCCCAGGGCTGGACGCTGATCGTGCGCGCGTCGAGGAGCGTGACGTTGGCCACCTGGCTGATCGGCACGGGCGAGCCGTAGTAGTCGACGTGTACCTGGTCGAGGATGCCCGGGTGGGCGCGGCCGGTGCGGATCTTCTGCAGCTCGGCCCTGAACGACTCGATCGAGCGGGCCATCTTCTGCTCGGCAGTCTTCTTGATATCGGCAATCGCCATCGTCTTGGATCCCCTTACACGTGAACGAGCGTGCCCTCGTCCTCGCCGAGGACGACCCGCTTCAGCGCCCCGGGCTTGAAGATGCTGAAGACACGGATCGGCAGACGCTGATCCCGACACAGAGCGAACGCGGTCGCGTCGAGCACCTGCAGGTTCTTCATGATCGCCTCGTCGAAGCTGATGCGGGCGTAGCGCGTCGCGCTCGGATCCTTCTTCGGATCGGCGTTGTAGACGCCGTCGACGCGGGTCGCCTTCAGCACGATCTGGGCGCCGATCTCGGCGCCGCGCAGCGCCGCCGCGGTGTCGGTCGTAAAGAAGGGATTGCCGGTGCCGGCAGCGAAGATCACGACCTTGCCCTCCTCGAGATACTGCAAGGCCTTCGGCCGCACGTAGGGCTCGACCACCTGCTCGATGCCGATGGCCGACATCACGCGCGCTGTGATCCCTTCCTGGCGCATCGTGTCGGCCAGGGCGAGCGCGTTCATCACCGTCGCAAGCATGCCCATGTAATCGGCAGTCGCGCGGTCCATGCCGACCGCGCCGCCGGCGACACCGCGGAAGATGTTGCCGCCGCCGATGACGACGGCGACCTCGCAGTCGAGCTGCGTCACTTCCTGGACCTCGCGGACGATGCGCACGATCATCGCCCGGTTGATGCCATACGCGTCGTCACCCATCAGGGCCTCGCCCGAGAGCTTGAGCAGGATGCGCTTGTACGCCGCCATGCAGTCGATTCCCCTGTGATGATCGCGAAGTCTAGCCGCCGGCCGATGGGGCCCGCGGCTCAGGCGCCCTTGGCGGCGGCGACCTGCGCCGCGACTTCCGCGGCGAAGTCGCCGGTCTTCTTCTCGATCCCCTCGCCGACAACGTAGAGCGTGAACGAGTGCACCTTGGTCGCCTTGTCCTTGAGCATCTGCTCGACGGTCTGCTTGTCGTTCTTGACGAAGGCCTGGTTGTGCAGGCTGACTTCCTTCAGGAACTTGGCGACCGACCCTTCGATGCGCTTGGCGACGATCTCCGGCGATTGCACGGACTT
This sequence comes from Rhizobacter sp., assembly GCA_043787455.1. Lineage (GTDB taxonomy): Bacteria > Pseudomonadota > Gammaproteobacteria > Burkholderiales > Burkholderiaceae_C > Schlegelella_A. Next base: position 1,519 of record JAYVVB010000111.1, on the reverse strand, counting down.
GCCTTCGGCCCTGGCCTTCTCGGCGTCCTCAGCGGCGCGCAGCGTCGCCACCGAGCGCTCGGCGGCGATCAGCGACTCGGCCACGTCGGCCGTGGTGAGCGCCCTCGGCTTCATCGCCGCGACGTGCATCGCGACGTCCTTGGCCGCCGTCTCGTCACCCTCGAACTCGACCAGCACGCCGATGCGCGTGCCGTGCAGGTAGCTGGCGATCTTGCCGCCGCCGGCAAAGCGCTTGAAGCGGCGGATCGACATGTTCTCGCCGATCTTGCCGACGAGTCCAGTGCGCACGTCCTCGACCGTCGGGCCGAAGCCGTCCTGGCTGAGCGGCAACGCCGAGAGCGCAGCGACGTCGGCGGGATTCTTCTGCGCGACAAGGTCGGCGAGCGACTTCGCCAGCGCGAGGAAGGAATCGTTCTTGGTGACGAAGTCGGTCTCGCAGTTGAGCTCGACCATCGCCCCGGTCGTGCCTTCGACGAAGGCAGCGACGACACCCTCGGCCGCGACGCGCGACGCCGCCTTGCCCGCCTTGCTGCCGAGCTTGACGCGCAGGATCTCCTCGGCGCGGTCCATGTCGCCGTCGGCCTCGGTCAGCGCCTTCTTGCACTCCATCATGGGTGCATCGGTCTTGGCACGCAACGCCCCGACCATGCTCGCGGTGATTGCCGCCATCGTCCTGTACTCCTTGTCCGGACCGCTCCAGGTTGGGCAGCATCCGCGACCGAATCAATTGTGAAAAAGGGGCTGAAGCAGCCCCTCGGTCCGCTCGCTGGTGCGGCGAGCCGCTCAGACCGCCGCTTCGTCCACTTCGACGAACTCGTCGCCGACGGCGGCGCCCTGCACGACCTCGTTGGCAGCGTTGGCCTTGCCTTCGAGGACGGCGTCTGCCACGGCCTTGGCGTAGAGCGCGACCGCCTTCGACGAGTCGTCGTTGCCGGGGATGACGTAGTCGATGCCGATCGGCGAGTGATTCGAGTCGACGATGGCGATGATCGGAATGCCGAGCTTCTTCGCCTCGGCGACCGCGATCTTGTGGAAGCCCACGTCGATCACGAACATCGCATCGGGCAACGCGTTCATGTCCTGGATGCCCCCGATGTCCTTCTCGAGCTTGATCATCTCGCGCTGGAACATCAGCGCTTCCTTCTTAATCCGGATCTCGGTGCCGGCCTCGACCTGCGCCTTCATGTCCTTGAGGCGCTTGAGCGAGCCCTTGACGGTCTTGAAGTTGGTCATCATGCCGCCGAGCCAGCGCTGGTCGACGTACGGCATGCCGCAGCGCTTGGCTTCCTGGGCGATGACCTCGCGCGCCTGGCGCTTGGTGCCGATCATCAGGATCGTGCCCCGGCGCGAGGCCAACTGGCGGATGAACTTCATCGCGTCCTCGAAGAGCGGCTGCGTCTTCTCGAGGTTGATGATGTGGATCTTGTTCCGGTGGCCGTAGATATACGGGGCCATCTTCGGGTTCCAGAAGCGGGTCTGGTGTCCGAAATGGACGCCGGCTTCCAGCATTTCACGCATC
>JAYVVB010000110.1:0-15676 GCA_043787455.1 Rhizobacter sp. | reverse complement strand
TCACCAGACCCGGGAACCCGATGACCATCCCGACCATCACGACCTGAATCACGACGAAGGGGATCGCGCCGCGATAGATCTGCCCTGTGGTGACCTTCGCGAGGCGCTTCTTGGTGACCTTGTCGTCGTAGTCCTCGACCGGGGCGACGCTGCGCAGGTAGAAGAGCGCGAAGCCGAACGGCGGGTGCATGAACGATGTCTGCATGTTGACCGCGAGCAGCACGCCGAACCAGGTGAGATCGATGCCGAGCTTGGCCGCCACCGGTCCGACCAGCGGCACGATGATGAAGGCGAGCTCGAAGAAGTCGAGGAAGAAGGCGAGGACGAAGATCAGGATGTTGACGACGATCAGAAAGCCCAGTTGCCCGCCGGGCAGCCCAGTGAGCAGGTGCTCGACCCAGATCGCGCCGTCGACCGCCTGGAACGACAGGCTGAAGGTGGTCGAGCCGACCAGGATCAGCACCACGAACGACGACAGCTTCATCGTCGTGTCCATCGCCTGGCGCATCAGGCGCAGGCTCAGACGCTGCCGCGCCAGGGCCATCACGAGCGCGCCGACCGCGCCCATCGCGCCGCCTTCGGTCGGCGTGGCGATGCCGAGGAAGATCGTGCCGAGGACCAGGAAGATCAGGGCGAGCGGCGGGATGAGGACGAAGGTGACGCGCTCGGCCATTTGCGACAGCAGCTTCAGCTTCAGGACGCGGTTGAGCACCGACAGTACGAAGGCGACGCCAATGCCGACGCACATCGCCGTGACGATGAGCTCATCGGTCGCGACGGTCGCCGGACGCGTCTTGGCGAACAGCACGGCGGCGGCGGTCGAGGCGATCGCGAGCACGACGAGCGAGCGCAGGCCTGCCGAGCCGTCGTCCTCGCGGATCGTGCGCGCCTCCTGCGGCAGCGCCGGCACCAATTGCGGCTTGACGATGCTGAGCGTGAAGATGTAAAGGACGTAGAGGCCGGTCAACACGAAACCGGGGATGAACGCGCCCTTGTAGAGATCGCCGACGCTCTTGCCCAGCTGGTCGGCGAGGACGATCAGCACCAGCGAAGGCGGGATGATCTGGGCCAGCGTTCCCGACGCAGCGATCACGCCGCTCGCGACGCGGCGGTCGTAGCCGTAGCGCAGCATGATCGGCAGCGAGATCAGCCCCATCGAGATCACCGATGCGGCGACGACGCCGGTCGTTGCGGCGAGCATCGCGCCGACCAGGATGACCGCGTAGCCGAGGCCGCCCCGGATCGGGCCGAAGAGCTGCCCGATGGTGTCGAGCAGGTCTTCGGCCATGCCGGAGCGCTCGAGGATCAGCCCCATGAAGGTGAAGAACGGGATCGCGAGCAGTGTGTCGTTCTGCATGATCCCGAAGATGCGCAAGGGCAGCGCCTGCATCAGCGCTTCGGGCAGCAAGCCGAGCTCGATGCCGATCAGCCCGAACAGCAGGCCGCAGGCAGCAAGCGAGAACGCCACCGAATAGCCGAACAGCAGGAAGACGATCAGGCTGGCGAACATGATCGGCGCCATGTTCGAGGTGATGAAATGCATCATGCCCGGCCCGCCTTCTCGGCCTGCAGCCGCACGTACTCGGCGAGCTCCTCCTCGGCGGTCTTGGCGACGTGGCGCCGCGTCGGATCGGGGACGAGGCCGCGCAGGAAGGCGAAGCGCTTGATCAGCTCGGAGATGCCTTGCAGGCCGAGCAGGAAGAAGCCGAGCGGCAGGAGCGCGAACACCGGCCAGCGCACGAGCCCGCCGGCGTTGTTCGACATCTCGTGCATGCTGAAGGCGCGCACGACGAGCGGCAGCGACAGGTGGATGACGACGACGACGAAGGGCAGCAGGAAGGCGCAGATGCCGACGATGTCGATCCAGATCTGCGTGCGCTTGCTGAAGCGGCCGGCGATCACGTCGATCTTCACATGCTCCTGGCGCAGCAGCGTGTAGCCCGCTGCCAGAAGGAACACAGCGGCGAACAGATACCACTGGATCTCGAGCAGGCCGTTCGAGCTCTGGTCGAAGACCTTGCGCACGATCGCATTGCCGGCGCTGATGAGAACGGCCGCGAGGACCAGCCACGCGACCCAGCGACCGACCCACTCGTTGATGCGGTCGATCAGGCGCGAAAGGGTGAGCAGGGGTGCCAAGGCGTCTCCGGCGGGTCGAGGATCCGGGCTCTGCGGAAGGGGGTGCCGCGAAGCGCCGACTAATGTATCTGCGCGATGCAAGGGGACGGCACCGGATGTCGGCCGATCGGGAAACTCCTAGGTGCTGTCGGGGTCGGCCGACTTCACGTTTCCGTAAATGGTGGCTATCCCCTTTGGAGCGTCGCGACGATCTCTACGCGGCGGCAGGCGAGGCCGTGCCCTCGGCAAGGCGCCGCGGGGAGGAGCGTCAGCGCACCAGCGCAGCGCTGACGAGCTTGCCCGAGCGCGTGCCCGAGCGGCAGAAGGCGAGGATCGGCGTCGGCAGCGTCGCCAGCAGCTGCGCGAAGCGGGCGATCTCGTCCTCGGTCTGGAGGTTCGGTGCGACCGGCAGCCAGGCGTACTCCAGCCCGGCGGCGCGCGCGGCCGCTTCCATCCTCACGGAGGTCGGCTGGGTCGGACCGCCTTCGTAATCGGGCCGGTTGTTGATGACGCTGCGAAAGCCCGCCGCGGCCGCTTCTGCCATCGCCTCGGGCTCGAGTTGCGGCGCGACGGCGATATCGGCGGTCAGGCGTTGGACAGGCAGCGACATCTGCAGTTCACTTGGCCAAGGCGGCCTTCACGGCCGACGAGACCAGCGACATGTCGGCTCGCCCCGTGAAGCGCGGCCGCGCGGCGGCCATCACCTTGCCCATGTCGCCCGGCCCAGATGCGCCGATTTCGGCGACAAGTGCGGCGACTTCCGAGGCGATCGTGCCGGCACCGAGTCGCGCTGGCAGATAGCCCTCGAGCACGACGAGCTCGGCCTTTTCCTTGTCGACCAGATCCTGGCGGCCGCCCGCAGTGAACGGCTCGATCGAGGCCTTGCGCGGCTTGACGAGCTTGTCGACGATCGCAACGACGGCCGCGTCGTCGAGGACGATGCGCTCGTCGATCTCGCGCTGCTTAAGCGCCGCGAGCAGGCCGCGGATCGTCAGCAGGCGCGGTGCGTCCTTGGCGCGCATGGCGGTCTTCATTTCTTCGGTGATGCGATCTTTGAGGCTCATGGCGGATCCTCCCGTGCGGCTGGCAGAAGCGACGAAGCCCGCATCCGCGGGCTTCGGGCGTCGCCAGCGCGTGGCGTCAGAATAGTTTTTTCGGCAGCTGCATGCTGCGAACCCGCTTGAAGTGGCGCTTCACGGCAGCGGCCTTCTTGCGCTTGCGCTCGGCCGTGGGCTTTTCGTAGAACTCGCGCGCACGCAGGTCCGTCAGGAGCCCGAGCTTCTCGATCGTGCGCTTGAAGCGACGAAGAGCGACATCGAACGGCTCGTTTTCCTTGACGCGAACAGTAGTCATTCTTTAGCTGCCATCCTGAGTTGGCCAAATTTCGGGAAAGACCACGATTATAGCCCGCCACGCCCCGTGGGGCAACTCGAGGCCAAGGCGCGCGCGCAGGCGGCCGCGCTCGCCCAGGCCCACTGGAAGTTGTAGCCGCCGAGCCAGCCGGTGACGTCGACGACCTCGCCTATGAAATGGAGACCCGGGACGAGGCGGCTTTCCAAACTGCGCGAGTCGAGGTCGCGGGTGTCGACGCCGCCGGCCGTGACCTCGGCCTTGCGGTATCCCTCGGTGCCGGTCGGCACGACAGACCATCGCTTCAGCCCGGCGGCCAGCACGGCGAGTTCGCGGTCGCGCATCTCGGCCAGCGGCCGATGGGACTCGGCGGCGGCGAGCCAGGACTCGCTCAGCCGGCGCGGCAGCAGGTCGGCGAACACCGTGCCGAGCTCTCGCCGTGTCGCCTTGGCGCCCGCCAGCAGGGCGCCGAGGTCTTCGTCGGGGACGAGATCGATCGTGATCGCCTCGCCGCCGCGCCAGTAGGTCGACGCCTGGAGCGCGGACGGGCCGCTCAGCCCGCGATGGGTGAAGAGCAGATCCTCGGTGAATACCGCTCGACCGGCGCCGCTGCCCGCCTCGATCCGGACCGGGAGCGACACGCCTGCGAGATGCTCGAACCGGCTCCAGTCCGGCCCCGCGCAGGTGAAAGGCACCAGGGCGGGCCGGATGTCGACGAGCCGGTGGCCGAGTCGTCGGGCCAGGACGTGGCCCCAGTCGCTGGCGCCGATCTTCGGAATCGACAGGCCGCCGGTGGCGACGACCAGCCGCCGGGCATCGATCGGCCCGCGATCGCTGTCGAGCTCGAAGCCGAGGTCTGCGATGCGCACGGCCCCCACCCGGCAGGGCTGCCATCGCTCGACGTTGCCGACCGCGCACTCCGCCAGCAGCATCGCGATGATCGACGCGCTCGAGTCGTCGCAGAAGAGCTGGCCCTTGTGCTTCTCGTGCCAGCCGATGCCGTGGCGCTCGACCAGGTCGATGAAGTCGCGCGGCGTGTAGCGCGCGAGGGCGGAGCGGCAGAAGTCGCGGTTGGCCGAGTCGAAGTGGGCCGGGCCGACGTCGATATTGGTGAAGTTGCAGCGGCCGCCGCCCGAGATGCGGATCTTCTCGGCCACCTTCTCGGCGTGGTCGACAAGCACGACCGAGAGGCCGAGCTGCCCGGCGATCGCGGCGCAGTGCAGCCCGGCGGCGCCGGCGCCGACGATCGCGACGTCGAACTGGCGCGCGGCGACCGTTTCAGCCCTTCCAGCGAAACGGAAATGCGAGCTGCTTCAGGAAGCCGTTGGGAACATAGTCGCCGACGACGCCGTAGCCGTCCGGCCACTTGCGATCGGCCTTGTGCGCGGTGCCGAAGGCGTAGTCGATGAAGGCGAAGTGGGCGGCGTAGTTGCGGTCGATCCCTTCCGCGTCGGCGGAGTGATGCCAGTGGTGGAAGTTCGGCGTGACGATCACGTGACGCAGCGGCCCGAGGCGCACGCTCACGTTGGCGTGATTGAACACCGCCTGGAAGCCGACGATGACGATGTAGGCGTCGATCACTTCCTTGCTGAAGCCGAGCACGTAGATCGGCGCCAGCACCAAGGTGCGCGTGATGATCAGCTCGAGGATGTGCTGGCGCGAGCCGGCGAGCCAGTCCATGCTCTTCACGCTGTGGTGCACGGCGTGCAGGCGCCAGAGCAGCGGCACCTCGTGGTAAGCGCGATGGGTCCAGTACTGGACCAGGTCGGCGACGAGCACGATCAGGAAGAGGGCGACGAAGAACGGCAGGCCTGCGACCCAGGCGCGGATGCCGTCCTGCGCGGCCCAGCCGAAGAGCTTGTGGACGAGCAGGTTGGTCGCGAGCAGGACGAAGCCCACGATCATGTGATTGACGAGGAAATGATGGAAGTCGCACTGCCACTCGGGGCGAAAGACCGGCTGGTCCTTGCGCAGGGCGAACAGCTTCTCGATGAAGACGAAGATCAGGGTCGAGCCGAGCAGGTCGAGGATGAACCAGTCGAGGCCGATGTAGGGCGTGCCGTCGGCGAAGTCGTTGACCGGCACCTTGTGGCCGCCGAGCGCGAGCGACAGGCCGATCAGGACGAAGGCCGCGAGTGCGAGCCAGCGCGCCCTGCTCATCACGACGTTGAAAAGCGCCAACGCGCCCGACAGCACGAGCGACCAGAACAGCAACAGCCGCATGACGTCGACGTTGTACGACTTTCTCAGCTGCGGCGTCGTCAGGTATTCGGGGAAATGGAACGCGAGCACGCCGAGGAAGCAGAGCACCGCGAGCGAGAGCGCGATCACGCCCGAGACCATTCCCTCGCCGGGCTGGAGCGATCCGTGCGATTCGCTCAGGCGGTTCAGCTTGTCGATGTGCTTCATGGTGGGGCGGCAACTTCAAGCGCGACGGTGACCCGTCGGGTGGGCGAATTATTGCGTCGCCGGCACGGCTTCGGCCGCTTCCTTCGCGCTCGCCGGGATCGTCGCGAGCGCGCGCAGCAGGCAGGCGGTCTGCGTCGCCAGAGGCGCCGGCGCGGGAATCGCGCCGCTCACGATCGCCTGGATCGTGCTCGCCGTCGTCGACGCGTCGTTGCCCGGCGGCAGAACCGGCGCGCCGGTGATCACGCCTTCCTGCGCCGGCACCGACAGCTCCGGCCGCAGCCGGCCGGCGAGGAAGACGTTGAGCTTTTGCAGCCGGCGCGCATCGGCGGCGGGCTCGCCTTCGGTGCCGCGCATCAGCATGGCGTTCGCGCTCGTCGATTCCAGGAATCGCGCCAGCAGCTCGCCGTACTCGGGATGGGTGAAGTTGACGACGCGCAAGGTCGGCGCGCCCGAGAAGGTTCCGAGCAGCTTGGCGACGGTGTGGCCGGGGTTGCGCAGGCCGACGACGGCGCGCACGGCGAGCAGCCGGGAGAGCGGCGGGCACAGGGCGTCGGTGCAGATGAAAGCCGGCTCGTGCCGGCGCCACGCCGCCTCGATGTCGCCGGCGTCGAGGGCGCAGGTGAGGCCGAGGCCGCGAAAGATCTCGGCGCTGGTGACGCGCGCCGGATCGTGCGCCGGCCCGTGCACCAGGACCGGCACCTCGTGCTGCGCCAGGAGCATGGCCAGCAGCGGCGTGAGGTTGGGGATCTTGCGCGAGCCGTTGTACGAGGGCAGCACGACCGCCGGACGTTCGAGCCGAATGTCGATGCAGCGCTCGCGCACGGCGTCGAAGAAGCCGGTGAGCTCGGCGACGGTCTCGCCCTTGATCCGCATCGCCACGGCGAAGGCGCCGATCTCGAGGTCGGTGACCCTGCCGTCGAGCACCTGGCACATCAGGTCGTGCGCTTGATCGCGACTCAGCGCGCGGGCGCCTTCGCGGCCCCGGCCGATCACCTTGATGTAGCTCGCAATGCTCATCGCGACGCGGCCTTATGCGAGACGCGTGCCAGAGGCCGCGCCCGTGAAGATGAAATCAGGAGAGCGTGTCGATGAGCCGGGTGACGACCTTCCATTCGGCTTCGCTGACCGGCGTGATCGAGAGCCGATTGCCGCGCTGCAGCACGCGCATCGACTGGATCTCGGGCGCTGCGCGCATTGCCGCGAGCGAGAGCAGCGGCGTTTTCTTCACGACCTTGACGTCGACGTGCCACCACTTCGGCGCCTCGGGTCGGGACTTCTCGTCGAAGTAGTGGCTCTTCGGATCGAACTGGGTCGCGTCGACCGAGGGCTCCGAGGCAACCTCGGCGAGGCCGGCGACGCCGGGCTCCGGGCACGACGAGTGATAGAAGAGCACGCCGTCGCCGACGGCCATGTCGTTCTTCATGAAGTTGCGTGCCTGGAAGTTGCGGACGCCGACCCAGGGCACCGTCGCCTTCGGCGCGGCCGCCGCGTCGTCGACCGAGCATTCGCTCGGCTCGCTCTTCATCAACCAGTAACGCATGACGACACCGAGAACGGAGGGGATAAGGTGTCCGCCGCGCACCGTGAACCGCATTCCTGAACCCAGGCAGTTCAGGTGGGCGAGGTCAGCCAGGTTTCGGGTTCATCTGACGCGAGACGATCACACCTGCCTGGCGATGTTCCAAGCCCTTGCTCTTGCGAGCATCGGTTCAAGGAAATATAAAGTTCACGCGAGCGCAACGGACCGATTCATCATACCCCTCGTCTCGCGAAAGAAGCGTGAGCTAAAGCAGTTGTCCGTCGGCTCCGAGGGCCATGTCGATGCGCCGCACCAGCGCGTCGATGTCGACTTCGCCGGGCAGCACCGGCGCGCGCTCTCCGACCTCGTTCGCATCCGCTACCGGTCGTCGCGCCGGCCGTTCGGCGAGGGCGAAGGCGAGGTTCAGGGCGGCGAGTACCGCGATCCGCTCGCGCGCCTTCACCTTGCCGCCGTCGCGGATCGCACTCATCTCCCGGTCGACGTCGACGACAGCTTCGAGCAGCGCGCTTTCGCCGCCGTCGGGACAACCCAGGATGTAGCTCTGGCCGAGGATCGTGACTTCGACCTGCTTCATCCGACGCTCCGCAGCGACTCGCCGGCGTTGCCGTCGGTGAGACCGTCGCCTGCTGCGACCTCCGGCTCGCGCGGCAAACGCTGGAGCAGCACGTCGATCCGACTGCGCGCCGCGTTGAGTCGCGACCTAAGGTTGTCGCGCTCGGAGGTGACGGCGCCGAGCTGCGTCTGGAGCAAAGCGTTGGTACGCTGCAGCTCCTCGTGCCGAAGAAGCAGGCGCTCGACCCGGTCTGCGAGTTCCTCGATCGTGGCCATGGGGCTCCGGGGGCAGGAGAAGTGGCGAATTGTAGGGGCCGCTTTCGCGCCAACGGCGCTGCTTAGAATGCAATCGTTGGTGCTCGTGAAGGCTTTCATGCCGACACGGTTAAACGGGAAGCGGAATGTGGCGCGTCAGCGTCGCTCAACCCGCGCTGCCCCCGCAACGGTACGGCGGGCGAGGCGACTGCAAGGTCGCTTCAGTCCGGGCGCACATGCCACTGGAGGCTCCGGCCTCCGGGAAGGTCGCCCGGGTCGCCCCGTCAGCCCGGATACCGGCCAACAAGCGGGCTCGGCCTCGGCCGCGTCCATCTCGCAAGCGCTCGCGGGGAAGCGAGGCGCTTGCAGCTTGTTCAAAGGTTTCCCCATGTTCTCTGTTCGCACTCTTTCGCGCGTGCCGAAGGCCGCCGCGCTCGCTCTTCTCGTGAGCGTGTCGTTTGTCGCTGTCGCGCCGCTCGCTGCCGCTCAATCAACACTCGACCCGGTCGTCGTCACCGGCACGCGCGAGGCGCAGCCGCTCAGCCGCAGCGCCGCCGATCTCGTCTTCATCGACGCCCAGACCATCGCCCGCAGCACGGCCGATTCGGTCGAGGACTTGTTGCGGAGAGAAGCTGGCATGCAACTCGTCCGCACCGGCGGTCCGGGCCAATCGACGGGCTTCTTCATTCGAGGCGCGAGCACGAACAGCACGCTCGTCCTGATCGACGGCGTGCGGATCGGTTCGGCGACGCTGGGCCAGGCCGAGCTCGAGGGGTTGAGCTTGTCGCAGGTCGATCACATCGAAGTGCTGCGCGGTCCGGGGTCGAGCCTGTACGGTGCCGACGGCGTTGGTGGCGTCGTGCAGATCTTCACCCGTCGTGGCAGCGGCGCGCCGCGCCTCACCGCCGGCGCGGCGTTCGGTCGCTACCGCTCCGCGGAAGGCGATGTCGGCGTGTCGGGGTCGCAGGGTTCGTTCGACTACGCCCTGTCGCTCGGCCACGACGGGAGCCGCGGCGTCTCGGCAATCCGTCCGAATGACGCCAACGGCTATTTCAATCCCGACGAAGACGGCTACTCGCGCAACACGGGGAACCTGCGCCTGGGCTACACGCCGGCGAAAGGTCACCGCATCGGCGTCAACGTGATCGACGCGAGGCTGCACTCGCGTTACGACTCGGCCGACTTCGATCCGGTCACCTTCAACCCGGACCCGTCGCCGGATTTCCGCAGCTTCCTGACGGAGCGCGTGCTCTCGGCCGACTATCGCGGCGAGCTCTCTTCCTTGTGGACGACGACCGTTCAGCTTTCGCGCAACCTCGACGATCTGACCAGCGGCGGCGGCAGCTTCAGCCGCTTCATCACCCGGCGTGATCAGGCGACCTGGCAGAACCTGCTTCGCTTTGGTCCGGATCAGCAGGTGGTCCTCGCGTACGAGCACTTGCGCGAGAAGGCCGGCGGCGACGTCTTTTCGTTCGAGCCTAAACGCAACAACAACGCCTTTGTAGCGGGCTATTCGGGCCACTTCGGGCCGAGCGACGTGCAGGCCGACGTGCGCCACGACGACAACTCCGTCTATGGCGGCAACACGACTGGTCGCCTGGGCTACGCGTTCGAAGTAGTGCCAGGCCTGAAGCTGCGTGCGCTCGCGGGCAACAGCTTTCGTGCCCCGACATTCAATGATCTCTTCTATCCTGGCTTCGGCGTGATGACGGTCCAGCCCGAGCGCGGGCGTAGCGTCGAGCTCGGCATCAACTGGCAGCGCGGCGACACGACCGCCGCTGCAACCGTCTACCGCAACCGGGTGCGCAACCTCATCGCCTACCAGCCCGACCGGACCTTCTGTCCACCGGACCACGCGTTCGACTTCGGCTGCGCGGGCAACGTCGGCCGCGCGAGGCTGCAGGGCGCGACCTTCACCGCGGGACAGCACTGGGGCGGACTCGACATTCACGCGACGGTCGATCTCGTCGATGCGACCAACGCCGATACCGGCCACCGTCTCGCGCGGCGCGCTGCGCACCAGGAGAACCTCGCCGCCGACTATGCGTTCGGCGCGTGGAGCATCGGCGGCGCCGCGCTGGTCGTGGGCTCGCGGCCGGACCGGGAAAACGGGGGCGGCGTACTCGGCGGTTACGGCGTCTTCGACCTGAAGGCGACGTGGCGCTTCCTGCCCCAGTGGCGCCTCGAGGCCAAGCTGCTCAATGCGCTCGACCATCGTGTCGAGCCCGTGCGCGACTACCAGGGACTCGGCCGCCAGGCATGGATCGGCGTCCGTTACGACAACGCCGCCCTTTAGAAGGGACCGATGACGACGCGTTGCGTCTTCGCTCTCGCCGTCCTCGCGGCCGTCGTCGCGTGCGTTCTCGGCGTGCTCGCCGGCTCGTCGGGCTTCGGCGTCGCGACGAGCGACATCGTCTGGTCGATCCGCGTGCCGCGCGTCCTCGCCGGTTTCGGTGCCGGCGCGGCGCTGGCGCTCTCTGGCGCATTGATGCAGCTGCTGACGCGCAATGCGCTCGCCGACCCCTACGTCCTCGGCGTCGCAGGCGGCGCTTCGGTCGGTGCGCTTGGCGCGATGCTCGCGGCGGGCGCTGTCGGCGTGCAGCTTTCGGAGTGGGGCGTGGCGATCGGCGCTGCAGTCGGCGCCTCTGCGGCATCGGCGGTGCTTTTCGGACTGCTCTGGCGCCGGCTCGGCCATGTCGCCTCGCCGCGGCCGCCGGCCGAGTCGTCGGCCGCGCTCCTGCTCGTCGGCGTGATGATCGGCTCGGGCTGCTCGGCGATCGTCTCGCTCATCCTCAGCCTCGCCGATGAAGGCCAGCTGCGCGGCATGATCTTCTGGCTCCTCGGCGACCTCAACGGCGCGACCCATTGGGAGATCGCGTGGATCGCCGTTGCCATCGCGCTCGCCGTCGTCTGGCCGAGCGCGCGCCAGCTCGACTGGCTCGCGCGCAGCGAAGACTGGGCGGCGACGCTCGGCGTCCCGGTCGCGCGCCGACGCCGAACGGTCCTGCTCGCGGCGGCGCTCGCCACCGGTGCCGCCGTCGCGACCGCAGGCGCGATCGGTTTCGTCGGCCTCGTCGTGCCCCATACGCTGCGCCTGCTCGGCGTTCGCGCCGCGCCGCTGCTGCTGCCGGCGAGCGCGATCGGCGGCGGCGCCTTCGTCGTCGCGGTCGATGCGATCGCGCGCACCGTCGTCGCGCCGCTGCAGCTGCCGGTCGGGGTGCTTGCGGCGGCGATCGGCGTGCCGACGTTCATCGCGATGCTGCTGCGCCGACCGTCGGTGACGCGATGACGGCGCCGTCGATGACCGCTTCGGCCGCGCCGCTCGACGTCGTCGGACTGCGCTTGCACGCCGGCGCACAGCCTCACGGGCGCGTGCTCTTCGGGCCGCTCGATCTGCGCATCGAATCCGGACATCGCTGGATCGTCATCGGCCCGAACGGCTCGGGCAAGTCGTCGCTGCTCGCCGCGCTGGCCGGCGTCTTCGTCGCGAGCGATGGACTGATCGCGCTAGGTGGACGAACGCTCGGCGACTGGCGCCCCGAGCAACTCGCCAAACTGCGCGCCTGGAGCCCGCAGTTCTGGTCCGACCCGTTTCCGGCGACGGTGCGCGAGACCGCGGCGCTGGCCCATCGACGCGACCGATCTTGGCGCGACGTGGCCTCACCGCAGAGCGATGCCGATGTCGACCTCGTCCTCGAACGGCTCGCGCTCGCCGACCTCGCCGACGCCGACGTGCAGACGCTCTCGGGGGGCGAACGCCAGCGCGTGGCGATCGCGACCGCGCTGCTGCAGCAAGCGCCCATCCTGCTCCTCGACGAGCCGGCGTCGCACCTCGATCTTGCCCATCAGCGCCTCCTCGTCGAGGTGCTGCTCGGGCACGCCGCGGCCGGCGGCAGCGTCGTCGCGAGCCTGCACGATCTCAACCTCGCCTGGGACCTGGCGAGCCATTGCGTGCTCCTCGACGGCCGCGGCGGAGCGGTCGCGGGACCGCGCGAAGAGGTGCTCCAGCCGGCGCGTCTCGGCGCGGTCTTCGGCGTGACTGTCGATGCGATCGACGTCGCCGGATCGATGCGCTTCGTCGTCGCTGCCGAGCGTGTCTCGCCGTCGGTGAATCGATCGTGAGCCATCGTTCTGCGAACCTTGCCATCGGCGTCCGAGCGTCCGCGCTCGTCGCCGTCGTTCTCGCCACGGCCTTGGCCGCGCCGAGCGCCCGCGCGCTTGCCTTCACCGCCGTCGACGACAGCGGCCGCGCCGTAAGCTTCGAGCGCCCGGCCGAGCGCGTCGTCACGCTCGCGCCGAGCCTGACGGAGCTCGTCTACGCTGCCGGCGGCGGCGCGGCTCTCGTCGGCACGACCGCGCTCAGCGACTTTCCGCAGGCGGCGCGACGCGTCACGCGCATCGGCGATGCGGCGCGGCTCGACGTCGAGCGCGTGCTCGCGCTGCGTCCCGATCTCGTCATCGTCTGGCAGCGCGGCGCGACCAGCCGCGAACTCGCCCAGCTGGAAGCTGCGGGCGTGCGCCTGTTCCATCTCGAGCCGCGCCGCCTCGACGAGGTGCCGCGCGCGGTCGAGCGGCTCGGCATCGTCCTCGGTCACGAAGCTGTTGCGCACGACGCTGCGGAGGGCCTGCGACGCCGGCTCGATCGCCTGCGCGCGGCCCACGCGGAAGCCGCGCCGGTTTCGGTCTTCTATCAGGTGTGGCAGCAGCCGCTGATGACGATCAACGGCAGCCATCTCATCGACGACGTGATCCGCCTCTGCGGCGGCCGCAACGTGTTCGCGTCGCTCGCGGTGCTCGTGCCCGTGATCTCGACCGAGTCGGTCGTCGCCGCCGACCCCGAAGCGATCCTCACGGCGAGCGAATCGAGCAGCTCTTCCCCCTGGCGCCGCGCGCCCGAGGCCGCAGTGTTCGCGACCTGGCGTCGCCACGACGGGCTTGCCGCCGTTCGCCACGGCACGATGTACACCTTCAACGGCGACGCCATCAGCCGGCAGGGCCCGCGCGTCGTCGACGGCGCGGAGGCGGTCTGCGCCGCGCTCGACGATGCGCGGCGCTTGCGTCACTGAGTGACCCGCTTGCGTCGCTGAGCGGCGCGCTCGTCAGCGCGCGGTCTGCGCGGATCGGCCCTTCAGCGCCTTCGGCGCGGAGTCGCACCACTCGGCCACGGCGCAGACCTCGCACAGCGGCCGCTTCGCCTGGCACACGTAGCGGCCGTGCAGGATCAGCCAGTGGTGAGCGTTGGCGAGGAACGCTTCGGGCACGCGCTCGATCAGCCGCATCTCGACCTCGAGCACCGTCTCTCCAGGCGCGAGGCCAGTGCGGTTGGCGACGCGAAAGACGTGGGTGTCGACGGCGATGGTCGCATCGCCGAAGGCGTTGCTGAGGACGACGTTCGCGGTCTTCCTGCCGACGCCGGGAAGCGCCTCGAGCGCTTCACGCGTGCGCGGCACCCGGCCGCCGTGCTCCTCGACCAGGATGCGGCAGGTCGCGAGCAGGTTCTTCGCCTTGTTGCGGAAGAGGCCGATGGTCTTGATCGCGTTCTCGATCGCGGGCAGGCCGAGGGCGATCATCTTCTCCGGCGTCGGCGCAATCGCGAACAGGTGTCGTGTCGCCTTGTTGACGCCCTTGTCGGTGGCCTGCGCCGAGAGCAGCACGGCGGCGAGGAGTTCGAAGACGCTCGCGTACCCGAGCTCGCTCGCCGGCTCGGGATTGGCGTCGCGCAGCGTCTCGAAGAACGGCACGATGGCGGCGGACTTCACGATCGTCGGCCCTGGCTGCTCAACGCGCGCGATCGCTGCGCGAACGGGCGGCGGCGAGCGCCACGGCAATTGTCTCTCGCCTGTCGGCCGGCGCGGTCGGCGCAGTTGGCGGTGCGTCGGCTTCGCCCTCGACGTCGACCTCGATCGTCGTGCCGACGCGCGCCGCGTGAAGCGCATAGCGCGCGCGGGCCTCGTCGGCCTGCGCCGCACTCCAGGCATCCCAGCCGCTGCGCGTGCCGGTGGCGTCGACGAGCGAGATGCAGTCGACCGGGCACACCGGAATGCATAGCTCGCAGCCGGTGCAGAGGTCGTCGATCACGGTGTGCATGCGCTTCGCTGCGCCGACGATCGCATCGACGGGGCAGGCCTTCAGGCAGAGCGCGCAGCCGATGCACCAGGCTTCGTCGACGACCGCGCGTGCCCGCGGCCCTTCGCTGCCGCACGCCGGATCGAGCGAGGTCGCCCGCCGGCCGCTCAATCTCGCCAGCAGCGCGACGCCAACCTCTCCGCCCGGCGGGCAGCGATTGACCTCGGCGCCGTCGTCCACGATGGCCCGCGCGTAGGCGCGGCAGTCGGCGTAGCCGCAGCGCGTGCACTGCGTCTGCGGCAAGGCGTCGAGCAGGGCCTCGATGAGCGTCGCCGCACCCACCGCCGTGCGCTCAGGCGCTCACGGACGAGCGCTTGTTTCGCGAGGGGCGCTTCTTGGCGCTCGGCTCCTGATGCTCGGCGATGAAGTCACGCACCCGCGGGTAGACCTTCTCGCGCCAGCGCCGGCCCGAAAAAATGCCGTAGTGCCCGGCGCCGACGGCGTCGTAGTGGAAGTGCTGATCGACGGGCACGCCGGTGCACAGGTCGTGCGCGGCCTTGGTCTGGCCCGCCCCCGAGATGTCGTCGAGCTCGCCTTCGATCGTGAGCAGGGAGGTGGTCTTGATGTCCTGCGGCCGCACCGGCTCGCCCTTGATGACCCAGGTGCCGTTGACCAGCGCGAAGTCCTGGAACACGGTCTTGATGGTGTCGAGGTAGTACTCGGCGGGCATGTCGAGGACGGCGTTGTACTCGTCGTAGAAGTCGCGATGGAAGTCGGCGTTGCCGCCGTCGCCGCGCACCAGGTCGAGGAAGTAGTCGTAGTGCGACTTCAGGTGCCTGTCGGGATTCATGGCGATGAACCCGGCGTGCTGCAGGAAGCCGGGATAGACGCGCCGACCGGCACCGGGATAGTTCACCGGCACGCGGTGGATGACGTTGTTCTCGAACCAGGAATGGCTCTTGTTGGTGGCCAGGTTGTTCACCGAAGTCGGGCTCTTCCTGGCGTCGATCGGGCCGCCCATCATGGTCATCGTCCGCGGCGTCGTCTCGCCTGCGCTGGCCATCAGCGAGATCGCGGCGAGGACCGGCACGGTCGGCTGGCACACCGAGATCACGTTCACCTCGGGGCCGATCAGGCGGATGAACTCCTGCACATAGGCGACGTAGTCGTCGAGGTGGAACGCGCCCTTGTCCTCGGGCACCATGCGCGCGTCGGTCCAGTCGGTGATGTAGACCTTGGGATCGCGCAGCAAGGTGCGCACGGTTTCGCGCAGCAAGGTGGAATGGTGGCCGGAGAGCGGCGCCACTACCAGCACGCTGGGCTGCTTGCGCATGCGCGTGAGTTGCTGCGCGTCGTCGGTGTAGCGCTTGAAGCGCAGCAGCTTGC
>JAYVVB010000109.1:0-3200 GCA_043787455.1 Rhizobacter sp. | reverse complement strand
CTTTGGCCGGACTAGGATATGTCGAAGGAAAGAATATCACTTACTTCGCTCGATTTGCGGAAGGTAAAGCAGAGCGTCTTCCCGTGTTTGCGGCTGAATTGGTAAGGCTAGGCGTAGATATTATAGTCACGCAAGGCGGGCCTGCAACATTGGCTGCGAAACTGGCTACAACTCAGATTCCCATCATCATGGCACCAGCAGCTGGCGACGCGGTGGCGACTGGCCTGATCGAAAGTCTTTCGCGACCTGGCGGGAATGTCACCGGGATGTCCGACGAAAACGTGGGACTCAATTCAAAGCGTATGCAGCTACTGAAGGAAACCATACCAAAAGCTGCACGGATTGCAATTATCTGGAACGCAAATGATCAAGGCATGAGTCTTCGCTTTAAGGCGATGCAAAAGGCGGCAGAGATCCTGAAAGTTAAGGTGGATTCAATCGAAGTACGTAAATCCGACGATTTCGCCGGTGCATTTGAAACCATTGGTAAGCTTCGACCTGACGCGATGCTGGTGGTGACGGATGGACTTACCAGCTCGAACAAACAGCAAGTCCTTGAAGGGGCTGAGGCACTACACATCCCAGCCATGTATGAGGTAGGGCACTTCGTGGACTCAGGTGGATTGATGTCCTATGGGCCAAGCGTTGCGGACGGATTACGCCGGGCAGCGGGCTATATCGACCAGATAGTCAAGGGTGCTAAGGTTGTGGACTTGCCGGCAGAGCAGCCGACAAGATTCTATCTAACGATCAATCTCAAGACTGCTGCGAAGCTAGGGTTGACATTCCCGCCTACTCTATTGTTGATGGCAGACGAAGTGATACCTTATTAGGGCGGCCTCAAGTCTGAAGTGCAACACCTCACTCCTCTAAGGGCTGCGATGAAAGAAAGAACGGTCTACAAGCAACTGCGAGCCTGAAGACCGGATGGTGATTTCGAGCATGAAGCTGATGGGCGAGAGCACCCGGGCCATGGCCCGGGTGCTCTCAAGGCCGGCTTCGACGATCAGCCGCGAGATACGGCGCAACAGCGGCCCAGCACTGGGCTACACGAGCGACTGCGCGCGAGAGGATGGAGCGCATTCCCATTGACTATTGATAACATATTTTATCGATAGTATGATAAGCTTTTGCTTTGAAGCTCATCACCCTGGGAGTATGTGACGTCAAAGTCAGCTGTTGTCGTCAAAACGGTTGTTGCTGGCCATGGGGACGCAATCCGTACCGTGCCTTTGCACACTGCAGGAGATACAGGCACTCCAACCGTTGGCGCGGCGAAGGCGATTTCCGCAGTTCCGCCGAATCTGACTTACCGCAACGGCCCGCTTCTGACCAATGTCGAGGTCTTCACGATCTTCTGGGGCACGGCCTGGCAGCTCACGGCCAATGCTGCCCTCCCCGCTAAGGTCAGCCTGTTCTTCGACTTCATCCTAAGCAGCTCGTTGATTGACCAACTGTCCGAGTACAGCGTGCCCGGCAAGACGATCGGCCATGGCCGTCACACCGGTACGCTGACGATCGCGACCCCCGCGCTTGGCAGCTCGGTCACCGACAGCGCCATCCAACACATGCTGCAGCATCTCATCTCCTCGGGAGCGGTGCCGCAGCCCGGCCCGAACGCGCTGTACTTTGTCTACCTGCCACCCGGAGTGAAGGTAATCCAAGGCGGCTCGGCGTCCTGCACTGGCTTTTGTGGCTACCACAGCGATATCTCGGGCCAGATCTTCTACGCCGCCATGCCATACCCGGGGTGCAGCGGCTGCACGGGAGGTCTGTCCCCGATCAACGCCCTCACCTCAACAAGTTCGCACGAACTCTGCGAAGCAATAACCGACCCCATCCCGGGCCAGGGCTGGTACGACGACCACAACGGAGAAATCGGTGACATCTGCGCCTGGAAAACGAAGCAGGTTGGCGCCTACACGGTGCAGCTGGAATGGTCCGACAAGGCGAAAAAGTGCGTGTGAGGGTAGGCCGGCGTGGCAGTCCGCAGAGGCGCGAGCACATTGCCTTGTTGAAGCCCGCTGCAGGTTGCCGAGTCATGGCCCATGGCTGAGCTCCTCATACTTGGACAGGAGCTGGCCACCGCCGCCGACGTCCACCGGCTTCTGACGGCCGCGCAGTTCCAAGGCCTGGCCGACGTACCGCCTGAGCTCGAGTGGTTCGCCAACATCAGCAACAAGAGCACCCGGCGCGCGTACGAGAACGCGCTGCAGGACTTTATGGGGTTCATCGGCATCCGCCGGCCCGGCGAGTTCAGGGACGTGGCCCGATCCCACGTGATCGCCTGGCGCGACGATCTGGCCGGTCGGGCCTTGAGCAGCCAGACGATTCGGCACCGACTTGCCGCCCTCTCCTCCTTGTTCGAGCACTTGTGCAACGCGAACACGGTGACCCACAACCCGGTCAAGGGCGTGAAGCGGCCGGCGGTCGAGAGCTATGAGGGCAAGACGCCGGCGCTGGGCGACCACCAGGCGCGCCAGCTCCTCGATGCGCCAGACAGCGTCTCGCTCAAGGGCAAGCGCGACCGGGCGATGCTGGCCACCCTGCTCTATCACGCGCTGCGGCGCGACGAGCTCTGCCGGCTCAAGGTCAAGGACTTCAAGAACGAGCGGCGTGGCGTGGCGCATCTGAAGGTGTCCGGCAAAGGGGGCAAAACGCGGTATGTGCCGCTGCATCCGGCGGCGAGCGGGTGCGTGCTGGACTATCTGGAGGCTGCGGGGCATATGGCGGAGGATAGGGGCGCCCTCTTCCGCGGGGTCCACCACGGACGCGTCGAGGGGTCGCAGAAGGCGATTTCGGCCGACGCGGTCTACAAAATCGTACGGGGGGACTCGAAGGCGCTTGGCTTCGAGATCGGGGCTCATTCGCTGCGGGCGACGGCGGCGACCAACGCGCTCGATCACCAGGCCGACATCGCCAAAGTGCAGGCGTGGCTGGGACACGCGAGCATCGCGACGACTCGGATCTACGACCACCGCAAGACACGGCCGGAGGACAGCCCGACGTTCAAGGTTGCGTACTGAGGGACTAGTGTCGACCCAGGCTGTGTGAAAACTGCAGCATCAGGCCGTCGCCCCGCGCGGGCAACACATCGGCTGGCCGGCGACCAGGTCGCAACACGGCTGCGCCGTCCTCGCCATTGCCGTGTCGGCGTGACTGGCCATCGAGGTCATGCCGAGGACGACGCTGCCCAGCAG
>JAYVVB010000108.1:0-6078 GCA_043787455.1 Rhizobacter sp. | reverse complement strand
CCCGCGCCCCGACAGTCCCTGCATCGACGTCTGCCGGATCGACGAGAAGACTGGCTGGTGCGAAGGGTGTCTGCGCACGATCGACGAGATCGTGGCGTGGGGCGCGCTCGACCCGGCGACGCGGCGAGCGATCCTCGATCGTCTGCCCGAGCGCTGGAGCCAGGTCGTCGGGCCGATGCGCGAGAGCCGTCGATGAAGGCGATCGACTTCTGGTTCGATCCGATCTCGCCCTACGCTTATCTCGCTTTCGAGCGACTGCCCGAGGCATTCGCGGGACTGTCGTACAGCGTCGCCTATCGGCCGATCGTCTTCGCCGCGTTGCTCAAGGCCTTCGACCACAAAGGCCCGGCCGAGATCGAGCCCAAGCGCGCCTGGACCTTTCGCCAGGTGCACTGGCTCGCGCACCATCACGGAATCGAGATGGACACGCCGGCGCGCCATCCCTTCAATCCGATCGCGCTCTCGCGCCTGGCTTGGGCGTGCGCGCCCGAGGGCTCGACGCCGAGCCGCTACGTATGCGCGACGATCCTCGATCATGTGTGGCACGGCGGCGCCGATGCCGAGGATCCGCAGCGCCTCGCGGATCTCGCCGGGCGACTCGCGCCGCGCCTCGATCCGGCGAGCGCCGAGGTCAAGCAACGGCTGCGCGACGAGACCGATGCGGCCCTGGCGCGCGGCCTCTTCGGCGTGCCCGCGATCGGCGTCGACGACAAACTCTTCTGGGGCTTCGATGCGCTCGACATGGCTGCGGCCTGCGTGCGCGGCGAGCCGTGGTTCGACGCGCCGCACTGGCAACGCGAAGGTGCGCAACGGCCCGGCCTAAAGCGGCGCTGAAGGCCGCGCTGCGACGGCGCTCTAACGCAAACACGATCGTCGCACCGCAGGGTTTCACCCGAGGCCGGTGCCGTGTTTTTTTGAGTTCCATGTCAGGAATTGCCGCGGCCACCGGGCAAGATGCGATTTGGACGCCGAAGCCCGGCGATTCTTCTTTTGGGAGGACTCATCAGCATGGTCACAACAACGGTTCCGGTCGGCTCGAGCGTCGCCCGACCGATGACGCGCGAAGAAAAGAAAGTCATCTTCGCGTCGAGTCTCGGCACGGTTTTCGAGTGGTACGACTTCTATCTCTACGGCTCGCTCGCGGCGATCATCGCCAAGCAATTCTTCGCCTTGCTCGATCCGACGGCGGCATTCATCGCCGCGCTGATGGCCTTCGCCGCGGGTTTCCTGGTGCGTCCGTTCGGCGCCCTCGTCTTCGGTCGCCTCGGCGACATGATCGGCCGCAAGTACACGTTCCTCGTCACGATCATGATCATGGGCCTGTCGACCTTCATCGTCGGCCTCTTGCCCGGCTACGCCTCGATCGGCGTCGCGGCGCCGGTCATCCTCGTCGGCCTGCGCCTGCTTCAGGGCCTGGCCCTCGGCGGCGAGTACGGCGGGGCCGCCTCCTACGTTGCCGAGCACGCGCCGCACGGCAAGCGCGGCGCCTACACCTCCTGGATCCAGACGACGGCCACGTTGGGCCTCTTCCTCTCCCTGATCGTCATCATCAGCACCAAGGAGATCCTGGGCGACGCGGCGTTTGCCGACTGGGGCTGGCGCGTTCCGTTCTTGTTGTCGTTCTTCCTGCTGCTCATCTCCGTCTGGATCCGGCTCAGCCTGAACGAGACGCCGGCCTTCAAGCGCATGAAGGAAGAAGGCAAGACCTCGAAGGCGCCGCTCGCGGAATCGTTCGGCCAGTGGAGCAACGGCAAGATCGTCCTGCTCGCGCTGTTCGGCCTGACCGCGGGCCAGGGCGTCGTCTGGTACACCGGCCAGTTCTACGCGCTCTTCTTCCTGACCGCGCAGTTGAAGGTCGAACCGACGACGGCGCAGCTGATGATCGGCGCGTCGCTCCTCCTCGGCACGCCGTTCTTCATCGTCTTCGGCACGCTCTCCGACCGGATCGGACGAAAGCCGATCATCATGGCCGGCTGCCTGATCGCGGCGCTGACGTTCTTCCCGCTCTTCCACGCGCTCACCGAGGCGGCCAACCCCGACCTCGCGGCCGCCCAGGCGAAGAACAAGGTCATCGTTCAGGCCGACCCGGCACAGTGCTCGTTCCAGGGCAGCCCGGTGGCGCGCGAGATCGACTTCAAGACCTCATGCGACATCGCCAAGCGTTACCTGGCGCAGAGCTCGGTCAGCTACGACGGCGTCGACGCCCCCTCCGGCACGCCCGCCACCGTCAAGGTCGGTGACAAGACGATCACGCCGCCGGCGGCGACCGTTGTCAATCAGAAGTTCGACGCTGACAGCATCGCCAAGATCGCTGCCTTCAAGAAGGAGATAGGCGCCGACCTGGTCGAGGCAGGCTATCCGGCCAAGGCCAAGCCGATCGCCTTCATGAGCGCACAGTGGTGGAAGGTCGTCGCGATCCTGTTCATCCTCGTCGTCTACGTGACGATGGTCTACGGGCCGATCGCGGCGATGCTGGTCGAGCTCTTCCCGACCCGGATCCGCTACACGTCGATGAGCCTGCCGTACCACATCGGCAACGGCTGGTTCGGCGGCCTGCTGCCGACGACGGCATTCGCGATCGTCGCCTCGACGGGCAACATGTACAACGGCCTCTGGTATCCGATCGCCATCGCGGCGATGACCTTCATCATCGGCACGATCTTCATCCGCGAGACGAAAGACGTCGACATCTACGCGCACGACCGCTGACGGCGGGGCGCTGTCGATCGAAAGGGCCGCGCGCGAGCGTCGGCCCTTTTTCTTTCAGGACGGCGGTTCCGCCGCGGCCGATCCCCGGGATTCAGGCGAAGAGCGCCGCGTGGCGCTCGCGCAGCAGGTTCTTCTGCACTTTGCCCATGGTGTTGCGCGGCAGCTCGGTGACGACGAAGACGGCCTTGGGTACCTTGAAGTTGGCGATCCGCTGCTTCAGTGCCGCGATGAGCGCATCGGGCGCGAGCGCCGAGCCGGCGCGGGCGACGACGACCGCGACGACGGCCTCGCCGAAGTCGCCGTGCGGCACGCCGACGACGGCGCTCTCGGCAATGCCCGGCAGGTCGTTGAGGACGCTCTCGATCTCGGCCGGATAGACGTTGTAGCCGCCGCTGATGATGAGGTCCTTGCTGCGACCGACGATCGAGACATAGCCACGTTCGTCGACGAGGCCGACGTCGCCGGTGCGAAACCAGCCGTCGGCGGTGAACTCCTCTCTCGTCTTCTCGGGCATGCGCCAGTAGCCCATGAAGACGTTCGGGCCGCGCACCTCGATCGACCCGACGGTGCCCGACGGGAGCGCTGCGCCTTCCTGTCCGACGATGCGCAGGCCGACGCCGGGCAGCGGCAAACCGACCGTGCCGCCGCGCCGCTCGCCCTCGTAGGGGTTCGAGGTGAGCATCGCCGTCTCGCTCATGCCGTAGCGCTCGAGGATGGTGTGGCCGGTGCGCTCCCGGAACTGCTTGAAGGTGTCGAGCAGAAGCGGCGCCGAGCCGCTGATGAAGACGCGCATGTGGCGGCAGGCCTCGCGCGTGAACGAGGGCTCGGCGAGGAGGCGGACGTAGAGGGTCGGCACGCCCATGAACACGGTCGCGCGCGGCAGCTCGCGCGCCACGCGCTTCGGGTCGAAGCGATCGAGCCAGAGCGTCTTCGCGCCGGCGATGAGCGCGCCGTGCGAGGCGACGAAGAGGCCGTGGACGTGGAAGATCGGCAGAGCATGGACGAGGACGTCGCCGCCCTCGGCAGGCGCGCGCCAGCGCCAGTGCTGCTTCAGCGTCAGCGCGTTGGAGAGCAGGTTGCCGTGGGTCAGCATCGCGCCCTTGCTGCGACCGGTCGTGCCGCTGGTGTACAGGATCGTCGCCATCTCGCCGGCCTTCTTCGGCGCCGGCTCGTGGCGGTCGGTGAAGTGGCCGGCGCGCTCAAGCAGGCTGCCGCTGCGATCGTCACCGAGCGTGAAGACGAAGGTCGTTCCCGCGGCGAAGGCGCGTTTGGAGACCCAGACGAAATCCTTCGGCGAGCAGACGAACACGGCGGGCTCGGCGTCGCCGAGGAAGTAGGCGATCTCGTCCGGCTTGTAGGCGGTGTTGAGCGGCAAGTAGACGTGGCCGGCGCGCAGCACCGCGAGGTAGAAGAGGAGCGACTCGACCGACTTCTCGGCCTGTACCGCGATCCGGCTCGACGGCGGCAGGGCGAGCGAATCGAGCAGGTTGGCGAGCATCGCCGTCGCTCGTTCGATGTCGCGCCAGGTGTAGAAGAGGCCGGTGTCGACGGTCTCGATCGCGGTGCGGTCGAGGTCCTCGGGAAAGCCCGTGCGCAGGGCGACGAAGAGGTTGAAATGGGCGGGGGTGGAGGTCATGCGAGAGGGGTGGGTCACTGCGGCCGACGGTGCGCGATTCTGGCGCGGTGGGCGCTAGCGTCAATCGGCCCGACCCTCACCGATAGACTCGCCCCATGGAGACGGTCGACCGTGCGCGGCCGCTCGCCGGCGCGCGCGCGGCGCGCGTCGCCGCGGCCTTGGCGTTCGCGTTCGGCGCTGCGATCGCGCAGGCGCAATCGGCGAGCCCGGGCGACGGATCGGCGGCGCCTGTCGTGCCCGCAACGAAGCCCGGCGACGCGAGCCAGAACCTCGCGCCGGTGCAAATCACGGGCAGTCGCGCCGACGACGTCCAGGAGCGGCGCAACTCGACCGCAGCCAAGATCATCATCGGTCGCGACGAGATCGATCGCTTCGGCGACTCGACCCTCGGCGACGTGCTGAAGCGCCTGCCCGGCGTGACCATCCAGGGCCCTCCCGGCCGCGGCGGCGCGATCCGCCTGCGCGGCCTCGGCAACGGCTACACCCAGATCCTGCTGGACGGCGAACCCGTGCCGCCGGGCTTCTCGCTCGACTCGCTCTCGCCCGATCAGATCGAGCGGATCGAAATCCTGCGCGCGCCGACCGCCGAGACCGGCGCGCGCGCGATCGCCGGCACGATCAACATCGTCACCCGCGAGGGCTACAGCAAGCGCGTCAACGACCTGCGCGTGATGGCGGCGCGGGAGAACCAGGCGCTGCAGCCGTCGGTCGCGTGGACGCGCAACATCGTCGCCGGCGACTGGACAATCAACTACTCGCTCACCGCGTTCGCGCAGAACCGCGACAGCAGCAGCACGACAACGACGCTCGACAACCGCCTCGACGACGGCAGCGAGCGGCTCGGCCAGGTCGACGTCGGCTCGGTGCGCGAGCATCGTCACGGCCTGCACGCGACCGGTCGCCTGCAGTGGCGCGGCGAGGGCGGCATCGATCAGCTCAACCTCACGCCGATCCTCATCTACGGCAGCGGCAAGACCCGTCGCCAGGGCCGGCTGACGCAGACCTGCCCCGACGTGGCGCCGCCGTGCGATCCCGTGCCCTACGACACGAGCACGACCGAGGGCAGCGGCAGCTACTCGCTCGCCCGCCTCAACGCGCAGTGGAACCGGCGCATCGCGACCGGCGGCCGGATCGAGACCCGCGCCGGTGTCGGCCAGGCCTCGCAGCCGAGTCACAGCTTTCGCACCGAGCTCACGAACGGCGTGGTTTCGCGCACCTTCGAGGACATGGGCGCGTCGCACGACACGAGCTACTCGACGAGCGTCAAGCTGACGACGCCGCTCTTCGAGGGCCACAGCGTCGTGAGCGGCGCCGAGTTCGAGCTCAACCAGCGGAAGGACACGCGCCACCCGCTCGAGAACAACGCGCCCGTCGCGAGCGACTTCGGCGACGAGCTCTCCGCCCGCGCTCTGCGCTGCGCGGCGTACGCGCAGGACGAATGGAGCCTGACCCCGAACTGGGCCGCGCACGCAGGCCTGCGCTGGGAGGCGCTCGCGACGCGCGGCAGCGCCGCACAGGGCGAGCCCGACGCGAGCAACCGCAGCAGCGTCTGGACGCCGCTGCTGCACGCCGTGTGGAAGCCCGACCCGAAGGGGCGCGACCAGGTGCGCTTCAGCCTGACGCGCAGCTATCGCTCGCCGACGCTGTCGAACCTGATCGCGCGCACCAGCTACAACACGCGCTTTTCCGTAACGGGACCGAACCTGCCGACCCAGCCCGATCGCGCCGGCAAC
>JAYVVB010000107.1:0-2803 GCA_043787455.1 Rhizobacter sp. | reverse complement strand
GCGCGAGGTCGTCGTCGCGACGCTCGCCGACGAAGTGCCGGCGCGCTATCGCGAATGGGTGGAGAAGAACCGCGCCTGGGTCCATGCGCAGACGAACGGCCGCGTCGGCTACCTGCACCTGCCCGACATGATGGCCGCGGGCTACGCCGAGTTCCATCGCTACTTCGCCGGCGAGTGCGACCGCGACGCGCTCATCGTCGACGTGCGCTACAACCGCGGCGGCCACGTTTCGCAGCTGCTGCTCGAGAAGGTCGCGCGCAGGCGGGTCGCGTACACGCTCTCGCGCTGGTCGAAGCCGACCTCGTATCCCGACGAGGCCGTCGCCGGCCCGGTCGTCGCCCTCACCAACGAGCACGCCGGCTCCGACGGCGACATCTTCTCGCACTGCTTCAAGCTGATGAAGCTCGGCCCCCTCGTCGGCACGCGCACCTGGGGCGGCGTCGTCGGCATCTGGCCGCGCCACACCCTCGTCGACGGCACGCAGACGACGCAGCCCGAATACGCTTTCTGGTTCAGCGACGTCGGCTGGGGCGTGGAGAACTACGGCACCGATCCGGATGTCGAGGTCGACAACGCGCCGCAGGACGCGGCCGCGGGACGCGACCGCCAACTCGAGGTCGCCGTGAAGACGGCGCTCGAACGCGCCGGCGAAGCCGCGGCGACCGAGCGTGACTACGGACCGCGGCCGGTGCTCGCGCGAAAGACGATCCCGCCGCGCGGCTGAATTGCTCCCTCTCCCGCGAGCGAGAGAGGGAGGAGGACTCAGGTCGGCTGCTTCACCATCCGAAGGTAGGGCTTCACGGTCTTGAAGCCGCCGGGGTACTTCTTCTTCGCGTCCTCGTCGGAGACCGAGGTGACGATGATCACGTCGTCGCCCTGCTTCCAGTTCACGGGTGTCGCGACCTGGTGCTTGGCGGTGAGCTGCATCGAGTCGAGGACGCGCAGGATCTCGTCGAAGTTGCGGCCCGTGGTCATCGGGTAGGTGAGCATCAGCTTGATCTTCTTGTCGGGACCGATGATGAAGACCGAGCGCACGGTGGCGTTGTTGGCGGCGGTGCGGCCGTCGGCTCCGACCTCGTCGGCCGGCAACATGTTGAAGAGCTTCGCGACCTTGAGGTCGTGGTCGGCAATCATCGGGTACTTGACCGCCGCTCCTTGCGTCTCCTCGATGTCCTTCGACCACGCGCTGTGGCGGTCGACCGGGTCGGCCGACAGGCCGATCAGCTTCGCGTTCCGCTTGGTGAACTCGGGCTCGATCTTGGCCATGTAGCCGAGCTCGGTCGTGCACACCGGGGTGAAGTCTTTCGGGTGCGAGAACAGGATCGCCCACTTGTCGCCGATCCAGTCGTGGAACCGGATCTTTCCCTGGGTGGTCTCGGCTTCGAAGTCGGGGGCGGTGTCGTTGATGCGCAGGGACATGGAGTGGTCCTCGAAGTTATGCGGGTTGACGCGCTTGGCGCGAGTCGAAAGTATGCGCGCTCTCAGCGCGACGCGCCGGCCTCGTACCAGCGCCCGAGCGCGGCCCGCTCCGCGTCGGTGATCTGGGTCGCGTTGTTCATCGGCATCAGCTTCAGCACGACCGCCTGCTGGTAGAGCTGCTGCGCGTGAGCACCGATCTCGTCGGCCGAGTCGAGGCGCACGTTCTTGTTCGCGACCTGGGCGTTGTGGCAGAGCTGGCAGCGCTGCTGCACGATCGCCTGCACCTCGGCGAAGGCCGGCGGCGGCAGCTTCGCGATCGCGGGCCGCGACGCCGGCATCAGCACGGCGACGGTCGCGACGATGACGAGCGTGCCGGCAATCGCGTAGCGCCACGGCACCGGCCGCGCTTCGACCAGCGCCTTGTGGCGCACCACGAACGACAGCCGCACCAGCGCGCCGGCCAGCATCAGGACAACGAGGACGAGCCAGTTGGATTTCGCGGCATAGACGAAGCCGTAGTGGTTGCTGATCATCGTGAACACGACCGGCAGCGTGAAGTAGGTGTTGTGAACGCTGCGCTGCTTGCCGCGCTGGCCGTACACCGGGTCGACCGGCCGGCCCTCGCGCAGTGCGGCGACGACCTTGCGCTGGCCGGGGATGATGACCATCGCGACGTTGCCCGTCATGGTCGTCGCGATCATCGCGCCGACGAGCAGGAACGCAGCGCGCCCGGCGAACAGATGGCACGACAGCCACGAGGCGAAGACGATGAAGGCGAACACCAGCACGCCGACGATCAGGTCGCCGTTCTTGCCTGCGCCGAAGACGCGGCAGATGCCGTCGTAGATCGCCCAGAATGCGACGAAAAAGGCGAGTGCGGTCGCGATCGCCGCGGCTGGCGACCAGTCGAACACCGCCTTGTCGATCAGAAAGGTGCTGGCGTTGAATAGGTAGAGCACGGCGAAGAGCACGAAGCCGGTGAGCCAGGTCGAGTAGCTCTCCCACATCGACCAGTGCAGCCGATCGGGCAGGCGCGCCGGCGCGACCGGGTACTTCTGCTGGTGATAGAAGCCTCCGCCGTGCACCGCCCAGAGCTCGCCGCCGATGCCCTTGGCCCGGTCGCTCTCGTCGGCTGGCGGCGTCAGGCTCGAATCGAGGCCGACGAAGTAGAAGGAAGCGCCGATCCAGGCGATGCCGGTGACGACGTGCGCCCAGCGCAGAAGGAAGCCGATCCAGTCGAGAAGGTAGGCGTCCATCAGCTGCCGCGGTAGGTCGAGTACGACCAGGGGCTGACGAGCAGCGGCACGTGGTAGTGCGCGTCGACGTCGGCGACGCCGAAGTCGAGCGGCACCTGGTCGAGGAAGGGCGGATCGGCGAGCGGCGT
>JAYVVB010000106.1:0-7375 GCA_043787455.1 Rhizobacter sp. | reverse complement strand
TGCGCGCGCGTCATGTCGACGCCGGTCGGGTTGTGGCAGCACGCGTGCAGGAGCACGACGCTTCGTCGCGGCAGGTCGCGCAGCGCCGCGCACATCGCCTCGAACGCGAGGCCGCCGGTGCGCGGGTCGTAGTATGGATAGCTGTGGACGGCGAGGCCCGTGCCCTCGAACATCGATCGGTGGTTCTCCCAGCTCGGGTCGCTCACCCACACGGCGCTGCCCGGCAGCCAGCGGGCGATGAAGTCGGCGCCGACCTTGAGGCCGCCGCTCGAGCCCACCGACTGGATCGTCGCGACCCGTCCCGACAGGGTCGCCTCGTGATCGGCGCCGAAGAGGAGTGCCTGCGCCGCGGCGCGAAAATTGGCCGCGCCTTCGATCGGCAGATAGGGCTTGGCCGCGCCGCGCGCGACCACCTGCTGCTCGGCCCGGCGCACCGAATCGAGCACCGGGATGCGCCCCTCATCGTCGAAGTAGATGCCGATCGACAGGTTGATCTTGTGCGGCCGGGGATCCTTCTGGAAATCCTCGTTGAGGCTGAGGATCGGATCGCCTGCGAACGGCTCGACGTGCTCGAACACGATCAGGCCGCGAGGGCCGCTTCGATGTCGCCCTTCAGCGACTGCGGCGAGTCGTTTGGCGCGTAGCGCTTCAGCACCTTGCCGTCGCGGCCGACCAGGAACTTGGTGAAGTTCCACTTGATCGAGTGCGTGCCGAGGATCCCGGGCGCTTCGGCGGTGAGCCACTTCCAGAGCGGATGCGCCTTGTCGCCGTTGACGTCGACCTTGCTCATCATCGGAAACGTGACGCCGTAGTTCATCTGGCAGAAGGAGGCGATCTCGTCGTTCGCGCCCGGATCCTGGGCGCCGAACTGGTTGCTCGGAAAGCCGATCACGACCAGACCCTGGCTGCCGTACGCGCGCCAGAGCTCTTCGAGGCCGGCGAACTGCGGCGTGAAGCCGCACTTGCTCGCGGTGTTGACGATCAGGAGCACCTTGCCCTTCTGGCTCGCGAGCTGCGCCGCCTGGCCGGCGATCGACGTGGCTTCGAAGTCGTAGATGTCGGATGCGGCAGTGGCCATGGGTTCCTCGGGTCGCAGGTCGTTGGCGGCGATGGTAGCGCCGCCCCCTAGGACTTCGCCGGCGACGTGTCCGGCGCCAGCGCCGCGAGCAGTGCGCCGGCGACGATGAACGCGCCGCCGAGCGCGAGGCGGCCGCTCATCGTCCCGGCGCCGAAGGCCAGCGCCGACGCTGACGCGAACACCACCTCGGTGAGCATGACGACCGCCGTTCGATGCGCCGGCAGGCGCGCCGCGCCGTACTGCAGTGCGAGGTTGCTGGCGACGAAGGCGAGCGTCAGCGCCGCGGTCCAGACGAGCCAGGACCCGGCGACCTCGGGCACGGGTGCGATCCTGCCGCTGCCCGAGAGGACGACCGCGAACAGCCCGGCGACGATCGCCCCACCCACGAACATGGCGAGAGCCCGCCCTTCCTCGGGACGGTCGGCTTCGCGCCGCAGCATCACGTTGTTGAACGCGAACGAGGCGCCGCCGATGAGTCCGAGCCAATCGGCGAGCGTGACTGGCAAGGGCAAGTTCGCGGTCCAGTCGCCGCCGGCAGAGCCCGAGCCTGATGGCCAGAGGACGATCGCCGCACCCGCCGCGCCGAGCGCGATCCGGAGCGCCGAGGCGCGGTCGAGCCGCTCGCCGAGGACGAGGCGGGCGAAGACCACGGTCCAGATGGGCATCAGATAGAAGAGCAGCACGACCCGGACGACGTCGCCGACGACGATCGCCCAATTGAAGGTCGCGTTGGTGATGCCGGCGGCGACGAGCAGCAGCCAGAGCGCTGGCGTGCGCACCAACTGGCCGACCGCGCGCGGCCGCACCGCGGCGATCGCCAGCGACGCGAGCGTGAAGACGATGGCCGTGGTCCATAGCGGGTGCAGGCCCTCGCCCTGCAGGTGGCGCAGCGGCCACCACGACGTACCCCACACGAAGGCGTTGGCGACCAGCGCCAGCGACGCCGCGCGCGTCGTGCGCGCGCTCGCGGCGAGCGCCGTCAATGCTTGTCGCGCCGGGCGATCGCCAGCAGGTGCTCGACCTCGCCGCGATGGACCACGCAATTGCGCCGATGCCACTGGCGGATCATCCACATCGTCGTCGCGACCAGCACGCCGAAGACGGCGATCGTCGAGAACGCCGACAGGCCGAAGCGGGTCATGCCGGTGTAAAACGCACCCAGGCCGAGGATGCATGCCTGCTCGTTGAAGTTCTGGACCGCGATCGAACGGCCGGCGCCCATCAGGTTGGCGCCGCGGTGCTGCAGGAGCGCGTTCATCGGCACGACCAGGTAGCCACCGATCGCGCCGAGCACGATGAGGAACGGCGCCGCGAGCCAGACGTTGGCAATGACGTTGAGGCCGACGACGAGCACGCCCATGGCGATGCCGTACGGGATCACCTTGGTCGCCTGGTCGAGGCGCATGCGCAGCGAGGCGACGATCGCGCCGGCCGCGGTGCCGATGGCGACGACGCCGACCAGCGACGAGGCCTGTGTCGTCGAGTAGCCGAGCGCGGCCGCGGCCCAGGCGAAGACGATCACGCGCAGGTTGCCCGAGACGCCCCAGAAGAGCGTTGTCGTCGCCAGCGAGATCTGGCCGAGCTTGTCGTTCCACAGACGTGCGTTGCAGTTCGAGAAGTCGCGAACCAGCGCGCCGACGCTGTGCGAGATCGGCTGCAGCGGCGCTTCGGTGCGCGGGATGCGCAGGTTGAAGAGCGCAGCGATGACGTAGAGCCCGACGATGACGGCGATCGCGGCCTCGGGCGCGGTCGTGATGCCGGTGTCGAAGATCGGGAGGTCGAAGGCGAGCAGATGCTGCGAAACGACGCGGCCGAGGAGTTGGCCGCCGAGGAGCACGCCGAGGATGATCGACAGGATCGTGAGCCCTTCGATCCAGCCGTTGGCCTTCACGAGCTGCGAGTTGGGCAAGAGCTCGGTGAGGATGCCGTACTTGGCCGGCGAATAGGCCGCGGCGCCGAGACCGACGACACCATACGACAGCAGCGGGTTGAAGCCGAACAGCATCATCAGGCAGCCGATGATCTTGATCGTGTTCGAGGCCAGCATCACCTTGCCCTTCGGCACGGCGTCGGCGATCGCGCCGACGCCGGGAGCGAGGATGACGTAGAAGAGCGCGAACATCGGCGTCAGCGCCGGTACGTGCCACGAGGGGGCGCCGCTCGTGCGAAGCAATTCGATCGCGGCGACCAGCAATGCGCTGTCGGCCAGCGAGCTGAAGAACTGCGCCGACATGATGATGTAGAAGCCTTTTTTCATTCGCTTCCCGGCGCTGTGACATCGGAGCCGACGTCCGACTTGTCTCCCATGCGCGAGGTTTATAGCACGCGGTTTTTGTCCTTTCGCGCCAAGCGACGGGCGGCGATGTGGCTGGCAGAATTCGCGCATGCCGCGGCCGATCGAAGCGCTCGTCCATCAGGATGCCCTCGCCGCCAACCTCGACGTCGCGCGACGCGCCGCGTCCGGCGCCAAGGTCTGGGCCGTGGTCAAGGCCGATGCCTATGGTCACGGCATCGCCAACGTCTTCCCTGCGCTGAGGAGCGCAGACGGCTTCGCCCTGCTCGACGTCGCCGAGGCCGAGCGGGTGCGCGAGCTCGGCTGGCGCGGCCCGATCCTCCTGCTCGAAGGTTGCTTCGACGCCCGCGACCTCGAAGCCTGCTCGCGCCTCAAGCTCTGGCACGTCGTGCACAGCGCGGCGCAGATCGATCTGCTCGCAGCGTTGAAGACCGATCGGCCGCATCACGTGTTCCTGAAGCTCAACAGCGGCATGAACCGGCTCGGCTTCGCGCCCGAGCGCTACCGC
The DNA here is from genome assembly GCA_043787455.1 of Rhizobacter sp. Classification (GTDB taxonomy): domain Bacteria; phylum Pseudomonadota; class Gammaproteobacteria; order Burkholderiales; family Burkholderiaceae_C; genus Schlegelella_A. Next base: position 3,496 of record JAYVVB010000106.1, on the reverse strand, counting down.
GCGGCGTGGCTGCGCCTCGACGCGCTGGCGCAGGTCGAGACGATCACGTTGATGACCCACCTCGCCAACGCCGATGCGAGCGACGCGTCGACGGTCGAGCCCGCGCTCGCCGCGTTCGAGGCCGCGACCCGCGACCTGCCCGGCGAGCGCTCGATCGGCAACAGCGCCGCGACCTTGCGCATGGGTGCGCGCCTCGATGCCGTCGGCGCTTCATGGGTGCGGCCCGGGATCCTGCTCTACGGCTCGTCGCCCGACCATCCGACGCACAGCGCCGCCGACTGGGGCCTGCAGCCGGCGATGACCTTGCGCACGCGCCTGATCGCGACGCAGCAGCTCGCCGCCGGCGAGAGCATCGGCTATGGCAGCAGCTTCACCGCCGAGCGGCCGATGCGCATCGGTGTCGCGGCCTGCGGCTATGCCGACGGCTATCCGCGCCTCGCGCCTGGCACGAACGTTCGTGGCACGCCGGTGCTCGTCGACGGCGTGCGCACGCGCACCGTCGGCCGCGTCTCGATGGACATGATCACCGTCGACCTCGACGGCGTCGCCGACGCCGAGACCGGGAGCGAAGTCGTCCTCTGGGGCCGGGCGACGAGCGGCGCCGCGCTGTCGATCGACGACGTCGCCGCGGCCGCGGGCACCGTCGGCTACGAGCTCATGTGCGCGCGCGCGACGCGCGTGCCGGTCAGGGCCGTTGCGTGATCGCGGTCGACGAGTCGGAAGTGGAGATCACGGCCGTGCGTGCGCAGGGCGCGGGCGGGCAGAACGTCAACAAGGTGTCGAGCGCGATCCATCTGCGCTTCGATGTCGCCGCCTCGTCGCTGCCGGAGGCGATCAAGACGCGGCTGCTCGCGCGCGCCGATCGTCGCCTGAGCGACGAAGGCGTCATCGTCATCAAGGCGCAGCGCCATCGCACCCAGGAGTCGAACCGCCGCGACGCGATCGCGCGCCTGAACGAGCTCGTGGCGCAAGCGGCCGAGGTGCCGAAGGCGCGCAGGCCGACCCGGCCGACGCGGGCCTCGAAGGAGCGCCGGCTCGAAGGCAAGAGCGTTCGATCGCAGATCAAGGTCGGGCGGTCGAAGGTCGTCGACTGACGGCGCCGGTCGACCGACATCGACCTCCGAAGAGGTCAGGTGGCGACGCGACGCGAAAGCCGTCGCACGGGTGGGCTCAGGCCGCGGCGCGACCCCTTCTTCGGGTAGCGAATCCCATCGCGGCGAGGCCGGCGATCATGAGCGCGAAGTCCGACGGCTCGGGGATGGGCGCCGCCACGGCCAGGGCGTCGATCTCACCTTCGCCCACCGAGAACGGGCCGCCGACGAGACGATTGCCGGAGGTGATCGCGAAGATGTTGTACGACCGGTCGAAGCCCCATACGGAGGAGAAGTCGTCGGCGTTCTTGGCCGCGCCGGTGTTGTCGATCCCGAGCGTGTAGACGTCGGTGATGCGGCCCTCGGTGCAGGCGGTAAGAGTCGCGGCGGTACAGCCCCAGATGCGAAACTCGAACGGCTCGAACGACTCTCCGGTGTTGTTCGCGGTCCAGCCGTGGTCGATGTTCGAGACGGCCAGCACCGAGTTGATGAAGGTGTTGCCGCTGGTCATGAAGATCGGCGCGTCGAACTGCAACCAGCGGTGATCGGCCGCGGCCATCGCCGCCGCGGGGTCGGGCACGGCGTCATACGTGAAGGTGGATCCGTCGGCGGTGCCGGTGACGCCGTCACCGCCGCTCAGGTAGGTGAGAAAGGTGGTTGCTGTCGTCGTGCCGGCGTGAACGACAGCGTTGTCGACGAGCGTGGCCGAGCCGACCGGGGTCGTGGCCCAGGCGCCGGATGCGATGGCCGCGAGTGCCGCGACGAGTGAAAGCTGCTTGAGCATGCTTGTCTCCAGATCAGCCGGCGACTGCGATGGAAACCGCTCCATCCGCCTCGGCGAGTGGACGCATTAAAGCGCGCCGACCAAGCCCGCCGGAACCGCGTGATCGCGGGGTTCCCGATGAACGGCAGCATTCGCGGCCGCGTTCGTTACGCCGATGTGAACATCGTCACGGGTGACAATCGAAAGATGGCTCGTGAACGATCGATCTACGTCTGCACCGAGTGCGGCGGCACGAGCGCGAAGTGGCTCGGCAAGTGCCCGCAGTGCGAGGCCTGGAACACGCTCATCGAAACGGTTGCCGACAGCACTGCGAAGCCGCGCTACGCGCAGCTGTCGCGCGGCCTCTTGCCGGGTCAGGCGGTGATGACGCTGGCCGAGATCGACGCGACGGACGCCGAGCGCCATCCGACCGGGATCGAGGAGTTCGACCGCACGCTCGGCGGCGGCATCGTCGCCGGCGGCGTCGTCCTGATCGGCGGCGATCCGGGCATCGGCAAGTCGACGCTGCTGCTGCAGGCGCTCGACGCCCTGGCGCGGACGATGAAGGTGCTCTACGTCACCGGTGAGGAGAGCGGCGCGCAGGTGGCGCTCCGCTCGCGCCGCCTCGGCCTCGGCTGGAGCCCGGTACGCGTGCTGGCCGAGATCCAGCTCGAGAAGATCCTCGCGACGCTCGAGACCGAGCAGGCTGCGGTCGCGGTGATCGATTCGATCCAGACCGTCTACAGCGAGGCGCTGACCTCGGCGCCGGGTTCGGTGGCGCAGGTGCGCGAGTGCGCGGCGCAGCTCACGCGCTTCGCCAAGGCGAGCGGCACGACGATCATCCTCGTCGGCCATGTCACCAAGGACGGCGCGCTCGCCGGGCCGCGCGTGATGGAGCACATCGTCGACACCGTGCTCTATTTCGAGGGTGACACCCATTCGAGCTTTCGCCTCGTGCGCGCGATCAAGAACCGCTTCGGCGCGGTCAACGAGATCGGCGTCTTCGCGATGACCGAGAAGGGACTGAAGGGCGTCAGCAACCCGAGCGCGATCTTTCTGTCGACGCACGGCGAGCCGGTTGCCGGCTCGTGCGTGCTCGTGACGCTCGAAGGGACACGGCCCATGCTCGTCGAGATTCAGGCCCTCGTCGACTCCGGCGGCCCGAGCCCGCGGCGCCTGTCGGTCGGCCTCGAGCGCGATCGTCTCGCGATGATGCTCGCCGTGCTCCATCGCCACGCCGGCATCGCCGCGCTCGATCAGGACGTGTTCGTCAACGCTGTCGGCGGCGTGCGCATCAGCGAGCCGGCGGCCGATCTCGCAGTCATGCTCGCGATCCAGTCGAGCCTGCGCGGCAAGCCCCTGCCACGCGGCTTCGTCGCCTTCGGCGAGGTCGGCCTCGCCGGCGAAGTGCGGCCCGCGCCGCGCGGCCAGGAGCGCTTGCGCGAGGCCGCCAAGCTGGGCTTTTCGATGGCCATCGTGCCGAAGACGAACGCGCCCAAGGGCGCCGCCGCGAAAGCCTTCGAGGGGCTCACGATCCATCCTGTCGAGCGCATCGAGGAAGCGATCGATCTCGTTCGCACGCTGTGAGCCGGGTGGTTCGATCGGCGAGCGAGGAGCCGCGCGCATGAATCCCTGGCTCGGC
>JAYVVB010000105.1:0-3359 GCA_043787455.1 Rhizobacter sp. | reverse complement strand
TGGCCGGCGATCAGCGCGACGACGGCGTACGAGCCCTTGATGCGCCGATGCACGGCCGTGACGGCGGCGAAGACCTCGTCGGGCGAGAGCTGCCAGTCGCCCGCGGCGCGTTCGAGCTCGTGCGCCAGGACGTTGATCAGCACCTCGGTGTCGCTGCCGGTGTTGATGTGGCGCCGGTCGATGTCGAATAGCTCCTGCTTGAGGAGCGCGGCGTTGGTGAGGTTGCCGTTATGGACGAGGACGATGCCGTACGGCGCGTTGACATAGAACGGCTGCGCCTCTTCTTCGCTGTAGGCATTGCCGGCCGTCGGGTAGCGCACCTGGCCGAGGCCGACATTGCCCGGCAAGGCGCGCATGTTGCGCGTGCGAAAGACGTCGCGGACCATGCCGCGCGCCTTCTGCATGAAGCACTTCGTGCCCTGCATCGTGACGATGCCGGCCGCGTCCTGGCCGCGGTGCTGCAGCAGCAGCAAGGCGTCGTAGATGAGCTGGTTCACCGGCGTTCGCGCGATCACTCCGACGATTCCACACATGGCAGCTCCAGGGCAGTCAACAGGCAACGACCGCGGTCAGACGCTGCGCCCGGCAGGCGCCTCTTCCCGGCCCGGCGCGACGTAAGGCATCAGCTCGCGCAGCATCGCATTCAACCAGACGACGCCGACCGAGTCGCGCCACGCCGCGGTCGTGACGGCCGGCGTGTACGCCAGGATCACGACTATGGCGAGCAGGCCCACGAGTCCCCGCACCAGTCCGAACACCGCGCCGAGCAGGCGATCGGCCGGGCTGAGCAAGGTGCGCTTGACCACGGCCGACACGGCCCGCGCCATCAAGCCCCAGACGATCAGCACGACGATGAAGGCACATGCGAACGAAGCGACGACGTTCAAGGGCGAGCCCGCGGGTCCGATCGGCAGGTATGGTGCAAGCATGGGTCCGAGCCAGAGACCGGCGCACCAAGCCGCCACCCAGCCGGCGAGCGAGAGCAGCTCGAACGTCAGTCCGCGCACCGCGCCGACCAATGCCGACAGCGCGACGACGGCGATCATGGCCAGGTCGACCCAGCCGAGCGCGGGCCAATCCACGGTTGGCACGATCGGGCTTCACAGCGTGAGCAGCACGGCACTCAGCCCCGCTGCCTTGGCCTTCGCGAGCGCGGATTCGGCTTCGCCACGCGAAGCGAAGGGCCCGACGCGGACGCGAATGCGATTGCCGGACGGCGTCTGCGCGACCTGGGTGTAGGTCTTGAGGCCGAGCTTCTCGACGTTCCTGCGCGTCTCGCGCGCCGCCTCGGCGTCGGCGAACGCACCGACCTGAACGACGAATCGCTGCACTTCCGCCGAGGCGGTCGGGCGTCCTTCGAGCAAGGCCTTGGCGCGCTCTCCGTCGCTCGATGTCGACGGCGTCGGGAGCGGCAGCGCGAGAGGCGCTGCTGCCACGAGCGGCGATGATGGGATGGCGACCCGCGGATTCGACGCGGTCGCCTTCGGCGGCGCGACCTCCCGACCGGCTTCGGCGCTCGACTCCATGATCAAGGCGGCGCTCGTGCTCGTCGACGCGACGCGAGCCGGCGCAGGCGTGCTCGAAGCCGCATCCGGTGCCGGCCGACCCGGGCTCACGACGGTCGTTCGCACCGGCGGCATGGCCAGTGGCGGCAGCGCCTCCCGACGCGGGATCTCGATCGGAATGTCGACCGGGATCGGCCGCGGCTGGGTCTCGAAGACGAGCGGGAAGCCGAGGATGCCGATGCCGAGCAGGACGATCGCGCCGATCAGTCGCTGGCGCGCCTTGACGCGTGCGAGCCGCACGGCATCGGCGGGCTCGAGCCGGGCGCTGGCTGCTGCGGGATCGCTCTTCTGCTTGAACATGGTCGACGGGTGTTCGAGCCGAATGCGAAGGGGATGGAGGAGCCACGGGGAGACGGCCCGGATGCCGTTCAGCCGACGTGGCGACCGGTCCCTTGAGGCAGTCCATGCTCCATCACGCCGCCCACGGTGTAGAAGGAACCGAAGACCACGATTCTATCAGCGGGGTCGGCTGCGGCTCTCGCCGCGGCGAGTGCGACCGACGGGTCCGGGTGCGTCGCGACGGTCGCCGTGGCGCGGCTGCCTCGAACGGCGCCGAGGCGTGTCGCCAGCCCGTCGGCGCTTGCCGCGCGCGGCGATGGCAGCGACGTGAAGTGCCAGGCATCGACGAGGGGCAGCATCAGACGCAGGATCGCGTCGATGTCCTTGTCTCGCATCGCACCGAAGACCGCATGCGTGCGCGGGAAAAATCCCATCTGATCGAGGTTCTGCGCCAGCGCCGCGACCGCATGCGGGTTGTGGGCGACGTCGAGGACCATCGTCGGCTGCCCCGGGATCACCTGGAAGCGACCCGGCAGCTCGACCGTCGCGAGCCCGGTCCGGGTCGCCTGGGCGCTGACTGGCAACGCCGTACGCAAGGCCTCGAAGGCAGCGAGCGCGCCCGAGGCATTGAGCAGCTGATTGGCGCCGCGCAGGGCCGGGTAGCCGAGACCGCTGAAGCGGGTCGTGCGGCCCGTCCACCGCCACTGCTGGCGATCACCGGAGTGATGGAAGTCGACGCCAGCTCGGCGCAGCTCGACGCCGATGCGAGCGGCTTCGTCGAGAACGCTTCGCGGCGGCATCGGGTCGCTGACGATCGCTGGCTTGCCGGCACGGAAAATCCCCGCCTTTTCGCGCCCGATCGATTCGCGGTCCGGGCCGAGGAACTCGGTGTGATCGACGTCGATGCTCGTGATCACAGCGCAGTCGCCGTCGAAGGCGTTGACCGCGTCGAAGCGGCCGCCGAGGCCGACCTCGAGGATCACGAGATCGAGCGGCGTCGCAGCGAGCAGGCGGGCGATCGCGAGTAGCGTGAATTCGAAGTACGTGAGGCTGATGTCGCCGCGCGCGGCCTCGACGGCTTCGAAGTGCGGCAGGAGCGAGGCCGCATCGACGCTGCGCCCATCGACCCGGCAGCGCTCCTCGAAGTGGACGAGGTGCGGCTTCGAATAGAGGCCAACGCGATAGCCCGCCGCGAGCGCGATCGATTCCATCATCGCGCAGGTCGATCCCTTGCCGTTGGTGCCGGCGACGATCACGACGGGCGGCGTGAACGCGATGCCGAGCCTCGCCTTGACCGCCACGACGCGGTCGAGCGTGAGCTCCATCGACTTCGGATGCAGGCGCTCGCAATGCGCGAGCCAGTCGGCGAGCTCCACGCCGCGCTCGCCGGCGACCCGCTCAGGCCACCGCGTCGGACGGCAGCCGCTGCAGCATCGCGATCTGCCGGGCGATCGTCGCGCGCAGCTCGCGCCGGTCGACGATCATGTCGATGGCGCCGGTCTGGAGCAGGAACTC
>JAYVVB010000104.1:0-6823 GCA_043787455.1 Rhizobacter sp. | reverse complement strand
CGGCGACGCGATCGTCGGCACCGAGCACGAGCCGGGTGTCGAGCTGCTCCGACTGCAGCATGTAGTGCTCGAGCACCGGCGCCACTGCCTGCAGCGGCGCGCCGGCATCGTCGTGCAGCGGTACGACGCCCTGGTACGGCTGCTGCCCCGGCACCTTTCCCGACGGCGAAAGCGTGATCGCGCAGCGACCGCCGCCGCCGACGTTGAGCATCGCTTCGAGCCCGGCCTCGGCGCCGACATCGCCCACGACCTTGGCGGTGGCACGGAACGACAGGTCGGCGCCGATCTCGGCGACCGCGAGCTTGACCGGGCCGTCGCCGAAGATCTGAAGGACGAGGTCGCCGCCGAACTTGATGTTGGCGTGCATGAGGACGCCGGCCGCGGTCATTTCGCCAAGCAGTCGCTGCACCGGCGCGGGCAAGGCGTTGCCGTCGTCGTTGCGGCGTGCGAGCATCTCGCGCCAGCTGTCCGAGAGACGAACCAGGATGCCGCGGACCGGCAGGTCGTCGAAAAGGAATCGATGCAGTTCGCTCATCGGAGCGATCGTAGGTGCAGGCGACAATCGACGCATGGACAGCACGACCTTCGAAGCTGCCCGCGTCGACCTGACCCGGGCGCGTCGCGACGCGCGTCCTCTGGCCGAATGGCCCGTCGAGCGCAGGCCGGGCGATCTCGCCGAAGCCTATCGACTCCAGGCCGCCGTCGCTTCAAATCTCGGCGATGTCGGCGGATGGAAGGTCGCAGCGGTCACCGAGGAGCAGCGTCGCGCGCTCGGCGTCGACCGGCCCGTCGGCGCGCCGCTGCTGCGCTCCAGGATGCGCGATTCGCGCGCCGTCGCGGCGAAGATGCGGCTCGCCGACTTCATCGCGCCGCGGCTCGAATGCGAGTTCGCGTTCGAGCTCGCGCGCGACCTGCCGCATCGGCCGGGCGAGCCCTACACGCGCGCCGAAGTCGCGGCCGCGACCTTTGCCCTGCGACTCGGCGTCGAGATCGTCGACTGGCGCGTACCGCGCGGCCTCGGCGCCCTGACCGAGCTCGCCGACGGCTTCAACAACGGCGCCTTCGTCGCCGGGCCGGCGATCGTCGCGTGGGCGGGCATCGACTTCGCCACGACCGGCATCGTCCTCAGGCGCAACCACGACGGACGGAGCGACGAGATCGCGGCAGGCAACGGCCACGCGATCCTCGACGGCGATCCCTTCGGTACGGTCGTGATGCTCGCCAACGCGCCGCCCGACGCAGCGCGCGGCCTTGTGGCCGGCGACATCGTCACCACGGGATCGTGCACCGGTGCGCCGCTGGTGCCGGGCGAAGGCGCGTATCGGGCCGAGTTCGCGAAGCTCGGCAGCGTCGAGTTCGACTTCGGCCGGTGATCGGGGCGCGGACGGCGTCAGTCGATCCGGACGAGCCCGGTGCGAAAGCGCCGTGCGTTGGCGACGTAGTGCAGCGCGCTCTGGCGCAGTCCGTCGATCTGCTCGTCGGTCAGCGTGCGCACGGCGACGGCCGGCGCGCCAACGATGAGCGAGCCATCGGGGAAAGTCTTGCCTTCGGTGACGAGAGCGCGCGCGCCGACCAGGCAGTTACGGCCGATGCGCGCGCCGTTCAGAATCACCGAGCCGATGCCGACGAGCGAGTTGTCGCCGATCGTGCAGCCGTGCAGCATGACGAGGTGGCCGATCGTGACGCCGTCGCCGATCGTCGTGGGCCGGCCGGGATCGGCGTGCAGCACGCTGCCGTCCTGCACGTTCGAGCCGCGTCCGATCGTGAGCAGCTCGGTGTCGCCGCGCAGCACGGCGCCGAACCACGCGCTCGCATCGACGCCGAGGGACACCGATCCGATCACCTGCGCGCTCGGCGCGACCCACGCGGTCGAATCGATGCTCGGGGTCCTGTCGTCGAGGCGAAAGATGGCCATGGTGCGAAGCTGCGTTGAAGGGGTCGGGGACGAGGTTCAGCGCTTCGTGCGCGCGCGTAGAACCGCGAGGCGTGCGAGGCTCGCCGGCGGCCAGAGCGTCTTGCGCTCGTAGTACTCCGGCACGGCCGGCACGTCGGCCGACAGCGCGAGCCACGGCGCCTTCGTCGACGTGAAGATGTGGACGTCAGGCGGCAGGCGCGCCGGCTCGTCGAGCGTGCCGACGCGGACGAACCGGATCGAGTCGCCGCCGCCGGCGTAGTGGCTCCAGACGGCGACCCGGCACGACGGGCAGCGCGCGATCTTCTGGCCGGCGCCGCTCGCGGTCGGCGTCGGCACCGCCTCGAGCGCGCCGCTCAGGAGCACGACCTCGTCGCTCTCGATCATCGCGTTGAGCACGAAGGCGCTGCCGGTCTCGCGCTGGCACCACGTGCAGTGGCAGCAGTGGACGAAGAGCGGGCGCTTCAGCATCCGGAAACGCACGGCGCGGCAGATGCAGCCGCCGTCATACGGAGCGGCGTCGAGGTCGGGCATCGAAGTCCTGTTCGTGGTCTTGGCACGAGCAGGCATTGTCGCTCGCGTCGCCACGCCGATCGCGGTCAGACCCGACGCCGAGATCCGCTTCGGCTGAGCGATGATTGCAACCAGACAGAAAGGGAGGAACGCATGAACACCTGGATCAGGCGCGGCGTCTGGACGTTCACCGGCATCGTCGTCATTACCGCGGCCGCGGCCGCAGCGATGGTCGGCCTCGGCGAGAGAAAGCTCGATCGCCGCATCGACATCGCGGTGGCGCCGGTGGCGCTGCGCAGCGACGCGGCCGGCATCGAGCGCGGCCGCTACCTCTTCATGTCGCGCGGTTGCGGCGAGTGCCACGGCGCCGACGGCGCCGGCCGCGTCGTCATCGACGAAGGCGGCATGTACGTGCGCTCGGCCAACATCACGCCGCAGCCGGGCAGCGCCGTCGACGGCTACGCGCCGGTCGACTGGGTGCGCACGATCCGCCACGGCGTCAAGCGCGACAAGCGGCCCTTGTTGATCATGCCGAGCGAGGACTACAACCGCCTCGTCGACGACGATGTCGCGGCGATCATCGCCTACGCCTCGCAGCTGCCACCGAAGGCCGGCGCGGCCGGCGAGGTGCGCCTGCCGTTGCCTGTGAAGGCGCTCTATGCTGCAGGCGTCTTCCACGACGCGAGCGAAAAGATCGATCACACGCTGCCTGCGGCGACGGCGGTGCCCGAAGGCGTGACCGACGCGCATGGCGCCTACGTGGCCAATGCCTGCTTCGGATGCCACGGCCCGCGACTTCTCGGCGGCAAGATCCCGGGTGTGCCACCCGACTGGCCGCCAGCCGCACGGCTCGCTCCCGGGCCCGGGAGCGCGCTCGATCGCTATCCGACGGCCGAGCAGTTCGCGGCGATGCTGAAGACCGGCAAGCGTCCCGACGGCGGCGCGGTGAGCAAGGTCATGCCGTTCGAGACGCTGCGTGAGTTGAGCGATGTCGACGTGCGCGCTCTCTACCTGCACCTGAAGTCGATGCCGTCGACCTAACGCGGGCCACGAGCCGACCAGACGGCCGGCGCGAGGCGCCGTTCAGCGAGGCAGCGCGTCGCCGGAGGCGAGCGGGCCGTCGGGCGCCGCCGCCTTTTCGGCCGAAACGACGGCGTGGACGACGCGCTGCGGGAAGGGAATCTCGATCCCCTCGCGGTTGAGCACGTCGAGCACCGCGAGGTTGACATCCGACTTGACGTTGCCCTGGCCGTTCTCGGAGTCGCGGATCCAGAACTGGATCGAGAGGTCCATGCCATCGGCGGAAAACGCGGCGAGGTAGGCCGACGGCGGCGGATCCTCGACCACCCGCGGCACGGCTGCGATCGCCGTCACGAGGAGCGGCTGCAGGCGGCGCACTTCGGTGCCGTAGGCGACCTGCACGGCGCTTTGCACGAGCACGCGCGGATCGGCGAGCGAGGAGTTTTCGACCCGCGTCGTGATCAGCGTCTCGTTCGGCACGATCGCCTCGCGGCCGCTGAGCGAGCGGATCACGGTGTAGCGCGTGCGGATGTCGCTGATGCGGCCCTCGAAGCCGTCGACCTTGACCATGTCGCCGATGCGCAGGCTCCGCTCGGCAAGGATGACGAAGCCGCTGATGTAGTTGGCGGCGATCTTCTGCAAGCCGAAGCCGAGGCCGACGCCGATCGCGCCGCCGAGGACCGAGAGTGCGGTGAGGTCGATGCCGACGGCCGAGAGCGCGAACAGAAGGCCGAAGAAGAGCAGCAGCGCGCGCACGACGTTGGCCGCGATCTTGCGGAGCGACAGGTCGTGGCCAGTGCCGCCGGAGAGGAGCTTCCTCTCGATCGCCGCCGAGACCCAGAGCGCGATCACGAGGACGACGCCGGCAGTGATCCCGCCCTCGAAGACGTTGCGCAGCGACATCGTGCCGTTGCCGACCTTCCAGTGCACGTCGTCCATCGCGTCGAGGACCAGCGGCAAGAGGCCGGTGATCCAGAGCAGGACCGCGATCCACGCCAGCCAGGAGATGCTGCGCTCGACGACGCGCACCCAGCCAACGCTCGGGAACGCCCGGCTCAGCACGCGCACGCTGAGGCGGATCAGCGCCAACGACACCAAAACGGGAATCGCGACCTTGAAGACCGCCGGTTTGATCGTTCCCGCCAGCGCGACGCGGGCGGCGTAGGCAAGCGCGAGTGCGAGCAGCGGGAAGAGCACGCCGTCGAAGATCCGGTTGCCGAACCAGACCGAAGCGACCGGCCGGTCGCGGCCGCGGATCAGCCGAACGACGATCCAGGCGACGGCGAGACAGCCGGCGAGGATGCCGACCTCGGCGATCGCACCGGGACGAAACAGCTCGACGAAGAGCTGGTCGAGCTCGCGGGAATCGAACTGGCGAATCACCTCACGAGGACGCGCAGGTGAGCGGCGACACTGCGAGCGAGCGCGCCGAGGTTGTAGCCGCCTTCGAGGCACGAGACGATGCGCCCCTGCGCGTGCTTGTCGGCGACGGCGCGGATCTTCTCGGTGATCCATTCGTAGTCGGCCTCGACCAGGCCGAGCTGGCCGAGCTCGTCTTCGCGATGCGCATCGAAGCCGGCCGATATGAAGATCATCTGCGGCCGGAACTCGTCGAGTCGTGCCATCCAGTTCTCCTCGATCAGCGCCCGCACCGCCGGGCCGCGCGCGTACGCCGGCACCGGCACGTTGATCATGTTCGTGCCTTTGGGCACCGCGCCGCTATACGGGTAGAGGGGGTGCTGGAAGATGCTCGCCATCAGCACGCGCTCGTCGCCGGCGATGATGTCCTCGGTGCCGTTGCCGTGATGGACGTCGAAGTCGACGATCGCGACGCGCTCGAGGCCGCGCACGTCGAGTGCGTGGCGCGCCGCGACGGCGACGTTGTTGAAGAAGCAAAAGCCCATCGCCTGATCGCGCGTCGCGTGGTGGCCGGGCGGCCGGACCGAGCAGAAGGCGTTGGCGACGGCGCCGTCGATGACCGCGTCGGTCGCGGCGACGGCGGCGCCGGCGGCGCGGATCGCCGCCGCCCAGGTGCCGGGCCCTGCGACGGTGTCGGGATCGAGCGCACAGCTCTCGCCGCTGCTGGCGACGCGCTCGAGCACGTCGCGCAACTCGGCGACGAAGCCGCTGCTGTGGGCATTCGCCAGGTCGGCCATCGTCACCGCTGGCGCCTCGCGGCGCTCTAGGGCGGCATCGAGGCCGGTGGCGATGAGGTGGTCGTCGATCGCGTCGAGGCGGCCCGGGCATTCCGGGTGGCCGGCGCCCATGTCGTGGCCGCGGCAGTCGGGATGTGTGTAAAACGCCGTAGTCATCGTTCCTTGGGCGAGCTCGTTTTCTAGTAATGTCGAGATGATGAGCCGACCTCTCGCCGCCCAGCTGTCCGAACTCGTCAACCAGATTAGCACGATCATCGTTGGCAAACGGCCGCAGATCGAAGACTGCGTCGCCTGCATGCTGGCCGGCGGCCATCTCCTCATCGAAGACGTTCCCGGGGTCGGCAAGACGACGCTGGCGCATGCGATCGCGGTCTCGCTCGGCCTCAGGTTCTCACGCTCCCAGTTCACCGCCGACCTGATGCCCTCCGACCTCATCGGTGTGAGCGTCTACGAGCGTGCCAAGGAAGCGTTCATCTTTCACCCGGGCCCCGTGTTCGCGCACGTGCTCCTCGCCGACGAGATCAACCGCGCCGGCCCGAAGACACAGAGCGCGCTGCTCGAGGCGATGGAAGAGCACCAGGTGACCGTCGAAGGCCAGACCCGCGCCCTGCCCAAGCCCTTCTTCGTGATCGCGACCCAGAACCCGACCGATCAGCTCGGCACCTATCCGCTGCCGGAATCGCAGCTCGACCGCTTCCTGATGTGCATCACGCTCGGCTATCCCGACCGCAAGAGCGAACGCGAGCTGCTCGCTGGCGCCGACCGACGCGAGGCCATCGGCCGTCTCGCCCACGTGATGACGCCGGTCGAGCTGCTCGCGGCGCAACAGGCGGTGCAGGCAGTGCACGCCTCCGACGCGCTGCTCGACTACCTCCAGTCGCTGATCCAGGCGACGCGATCGGGCGCGTGGTTCGTCGAGGGCCTGTCGCCGCGCGCCGGCGTCGCCGTGCTGCGCGCGGCGCGCGCCCGCGCTCTGCTCGGCGGCCGCGACTACGTCGCCCCCGACGACGTCCAGTACGTGCTGCCGCAAACGATTGCCCATCGCCTCGTGCCGGTCGCGGGCGCCGGCCGCGGTCGCAGCGAGCAGGTGCGGGCGATGGTCGAGGCGGTGCCGTTGCCGTGAGCGGCGCGACCCCTCACCCCAATCGTCTCCCGCATGCGGGAGAGGGAGCAAGAGGCGACTCGCTCCCTCTCCTTTCGGGGAAGAGGGCTGGGGGGAGGG
>JAYVVB010000103.1:0-2669 GCA_043787455.1 Rhizobacter sp. | reverse complement strand
ACGCCCGCGCCCAGGGCGCGTGGCACATGCCAGCGATTCAAGCGATCGATGGCCGGCGTGAGCGCGTAGCTGAACATCACGCCGAGGAGGATCGGCACGACGATCGGCTTGGCCCACTGCAGCGCGAAGATGCTCGCGATCACCGCGAGGACGACGAGCGAGAGGCTGCGCACGTCGACCGGCATGTGCAGGAGGATGCGCTCGGAATCGGACTTCCTGGTCTCGTCGGCGCCCGGATCGACGCTCTTCTCGCTCTCGTCGGGTGGAACTCGGCTGCGGCTCATGTCGTTCCTATCGTACGAGGAGCGTGGCAAGCATCGATCCCGCCGCGTCGGTGCGCTGGCTTATCGGTGCGTGGCCGCGCCCGGCACGGCGATGTAGTGCTTCGCCAGCTCGGGCGGCAGCGGCGAATCCAGCAGGGTGCACGACAGCCTGAGCGCGTCGGCGGAGAGATCGGCGAGACGCAGGCCGCGGCTCTGGCTCTGCGCCGTCGTCACCCAGGTGCGGACGATCACCGGCCGCTGCATCCAGGAGAGCGTCTGCATCCTCGTCAGCGCGTCGACCATGGCCTCGGTATTCGGCGGCTGCCAAGGCGGCACCTCGGCGAAGGGCTGCCAGGTCGACATGACGGCGTCGTACCAGGCGCGGCCGGCCTCGCTGTCGACCTTCTCGCCCGGCACCATGCGGGAGAGAAAGGCGCTGTAGACGGCGACCGTGAGCACGTCCGATTCGAGCCATTCGGCGACCTCGACGTGGAGCTCCGGTCGCGCCGCGAGCGGGGCGATCTCGCCCAGGCCGCGACGCATCGTCAGCCAGTGCAGACGGTCGATCGGCCTCGCTGTGCCGCGCGCGCCCATGATCCGCCGCGTCGACTGGAGCAGCGCCTGGCGCGCGGCGAGCGGCTGCGCCGCCATGCGGGCCACAAGCTCCTCGAGCCAGGGCAGGCGCGCCGCCCCCGAGAGCGTCGCGGCGTGCGCTCGCAAGGTCTCGGCGCCAGGCGTGCCAGCGGTCTCGATCTGCCAGGCGCGCAGCGCCCGCTGGCTGCCGCTCGGCAAGAGCAGGGCGAGCACCGCTGCCTGCAATTCGTTGGCGCCGTGGACCCGCGCGAACCGATCGGCTGCTTCGCTTTCGGTCAGGGCGGCGGTCGAGACGTCGTGGATGTCGCTCATGAATCGATCCGCCTTTCGACGTCGCCGCGCGCGCTCGTCATGGCAGCGGCCTTCAGAACGTGGCCGCCGTGCGAAAGCCGAACAGCTGCGCGACCAGCATCGTCGGGAACTGGCGCACGGCTTCGTTGTATGCCGCGACCGCACCGTTGAACTCGCTGCGCGCGAAGGCGAGAGCGGTATCGCTCACGGCCAGGCGCTGGTTGAGCTCGGGCAGGTCGACCCCGGCGACCGACTGCACGGGCAGTCGCGAACGGGCGTCGGCCAGGATGTCGTCGGCCACGCGCAGGCTCGTGACCGCGCTGGCGGCGCCGGGTCGCAGGCGCGCATGCTCGCGCGCCGCGTCGGCTTGCCGACACGCGGCGCGCAAGGCCTCGAGGCGAGGCGCGGCGGCGACCAGCGCCGTCGAGAGCAGATCGAGCTGGCTGTGCAGCAGCGCATGGCGCTGGCGATAGCGCTCGTCGACGGCCGCGAAGTGCGCGACCAGATCGTTTTTGAGGCGCACCATCCGGTTGTAGGCGCCGACGACCCAGAACACGACGACCGCACCGATGCCGGCGAGCGTGGCTTCGGTCGTCGTCATCGGTCAAGGGCCCTTGCGCCGGTCAGCTCGCCAGCCAGGTCTCGTAACCCTTGCGACGCAGGTCGCACGACGGGCACATGCCGCAGCCGTAGCCCCAGGCATGGCGATGCTCGCGATCGCCGAGGTAGCACGAGTGGGTGTGCTCGACGACGAGCTCGATCAGCGGCTCGCCGCCGAGCCGCTCGGTCATCGCCCAGGTCTCGGCCTTGTCGAGCCACATCAGCGGCGTGTCGATCATCATGGCGGTGTCGAGGCCGAGGCTGAGCGCGACCTGGAGCGACTTGAGGGCGTTGTCGCGGCAGTCGGGATAGGCCGAGAAGTCGGTCTCGCACATGCCGCCGACGAGCACCGACAAGCCGCGCCGATCGGCGACGGTCGCGGCGAAGGTGAAGAAGAGAAGGTTGCGCCCTGGCACGAAGGTGTTCGGCAGGCCGCCGGCGTTCATCTCGCTCTCGCGCTCGGCCGTGGGCGCGGTGTCGGCGATCTGGTCGAGCAGCCTGAGGTCGAGAGAATGGTCGTCGCCGAGACGACCGGCCCAATGCGGGAACTGCTTGCGCAGGTGCGATCGCACCTGGCGCCGACTCTCGCCTTCGATGCCGCGGCGCTCGCCATGGTCGAAGCCGATGGTCTCGACGTGCTCGTAGCGATCGAGCGCGTAGGCGAGGCAGACGGTCGAGTCCTGGCCGCCGGAGAAAAGGACGAGGGCGCGGCGCGCGTCAGTGGCCACGGACTTCTCCCTGACCGAGGACGATCCACTTCAGTGACGTCAGCCCTTCGAGCCCGACCGGGCCGCGCGCGTGCAGCTTGTCGGTCGAGATGCCGATCTCGGCGCCGAGGCCGTACTCGAAGCCGTCGGCGAAGCGCGTCGAGGCGTTGACCATCACGCTCGCCGAATCGACCTCGCGCAGGAAGCGCATCGC
>JAYVVB010000102.1:0-9478 GCA_043787455.1 Rhizobacter sp. | reverse complement strand
ACAAGCTGGGCAAGACGTTGCTGACGGCGGTGAACGAGCATCTGCGGCGCAGCGGCATCAAGGTCACCAAGGGCACCATCGTCGATGCCACGATCATCGGCGCGCCGAGCTCGACCAAGAACGCCGAGCAGGCGCGCGACCCCGAGATGCACCGGACCAGGAAGCGCCAGCAGTGGTACTTCGGCATGAAGCTGCACATCGAGGCGTTTAGGCCACTTTTGGGATGTTCCCGACTGGGACGGGGCGTCCTTCTCGCCTAAGTTAATGATTTTATTGGTGGGCGGTGCAGGGTTCGAACCTGCGACCCCTGCCGTGTGAAGGCAGTGCTCTACCGCTGAGCTAACCGCCCGCGCGCGGCGCGAACGGCCGCTGGCGGAAGGCCGTTATTGTGCCATGGCACCGGGCGTCGACAGGACGACTGCCATTCGCCACACGGCGTGGCCACCGCTCGCCTTGTCGATGTCGGCGATCAGCGCGCCATGGGCAGCGAGCTCTTCGGCGTCGGCCGGGATGACGACGAGCTCGAGCGCGCTGAAGTCGATCGTGCGGCCCGCGAGGTCGGCGGCGAAGACGTCGGCCGCGTCGATGACGAGCGAGTCCTGGCCGCGCGTCATGCGGATGTAGACTTCGGCGAGCAGGCCCGCGTCGAGCAGCGCGCCGTGCAGCTCGCGCGCGGCGGTGTTGACCTCGAAGCGTTTGCACAGGGCGTCGAGCGAGTTGGCCTTGCCCGGGAAGGTTTCGCGCGCCATCGACAGGCTGTCGGTGACGCGAACGTCGTGGACCGTGAACACGGGCCGGCCGGCGCGGCGCAGCTCGGCGTCGAGGAAGCCGATGTCGAAGGCCGCGTTGTGAATGATGATCTCGGCGCCGCGTACGAACTCGATCAGCTCGTCGGCGATGTGCGCGAAGAGCGGCTTGTCGGCGAGGAACTCGTCCGACAGGCCATGCACCTTGTACGCGTCGATGCTGTTGCGACGTTCGGGGTTGACGTAGAAATGGAGCGTCCGCCCGGTACGGCGCCGGCTCACGAGCTCGACGCAGCCGATCTCGATGATGCGGTCGCCCGATTCGGGGCTGAGCCCGGTCGTCTCGGTGTCGAGGAAGATTTGGCGCATCGTGCTCAGGCGCCTTCGGGCTGCTGCGGCGGCGGCGGCGCGGTCGTCGACGCCGACCGACCTCGGCCCCACCACCAGAGGGCGACGCCGGCGACGATCATGGGCACGCACAGCCACTGGCCCATGCTCATATCGAGCGCCAGCAGACCGAGAAAGCTGTCGGGCTCGCGGAAGAACTCGGCGATAAAGCGCAGCACGCCGTAGCCGACGAGGAACGCTCCCGACACCTGGCCGAGGCCGCGCGGCTTTCGGGCATAGATCCAGAGGATGACGAAGAGAAGCATCCCTTCGAGCAAGGCCTGATAGATCTGCGACGGATGGCGCGGCAGCGGCGAACCGGACTGCGGAAACACCATGCCCCACGGCAAGCCGGGATCCGAAAAACGGCCCCAAAGCTCGCCATTGATGAAGTTGCCGATTCGCACGGCCGCGAAGCCCGTCGGCACGCATGGCGCGACCAGATCGGACACCTCGAGGAACTGGCGCCGGCGCGAGCGGGCGAAAAGCGCCATGGCGATGATCACGCCGATGAGTCCGCCGTGAAACGACATACCGCCCTTCCACACCGCGAACAGCTCGAGCGGATTCGCCGCGTAATAGCCGGGCTTGTAGAAGAGGATGTAGCCGAGGCGGCCGCCGATCACGGTGCCGAGGACGCCGTAGAAGAGCAGGTCCTCGACGTCGCGCCGGGCCCAGCCGCGCACCGCGAACTGCGGCAGGCGCGTCCGCCGGATGGCGAGAAACAGGAACAGGCCGAAGCCGACGAGATAGGTGAGGCCGTACCAGTGGACGGCGATCGGAAGGCCGAATCGGTGGAGGTCGAGAGCGATCGGATCGAACTGCGGATGCACAAGCATGGGACGATCATATCGACGCGCGCTGTCATCCTGAGCAGGGCGCTGGATCCCGGCGGTACGATGAGATCCTTCGCTTGCGCTCAGGATGACAGATCCCATGCCGATCAACCGCCGATCCCGCCACATCACCGAGGGCGTCGCGCGCGCGCCGAACCGGTCGATGTACTACGCCCTCGGCTACCAGGCCGAAGATTTCGCCAAGCCGATGATCGGCGTCGCCAACGGCCACTCGACGATCACGCCGTGCAACTCGGGGCTGCAAAAGCTCGCCGACGCGGCCGTCGCCGGCATCGAGGAAGCCGGTGGCAACGCCCAGATCTTCGGCACGCCGACGATCAGCGACGGCATGGCGATGGGCACCGAAGGAATGAAGTACAGCCTGGTCTCGCGCGAGGTCATCGCCGACTGCATCGAGACCTGCGTCGGCGGCCAGTGGATGGACGGCGTGCTCGTCGTCGGCGGCTGCGACAAGAACATGCCCGGCGGGATGATGGGCATCCTGCGCGCCAACGTGCCGGCGATCTACGTCTACGGCGGCACGATCCTGCCCGGCCGCTACCAAGGGCAGGACCTCAACATCGTCAGCGTCTTCGAGGCCGTCGGCCAGTTCACGGCCGGCACGATGAGCGAGAAGGATTTCGGCGAGATCGAGCGCCACGCGATTCCCGGCAGTGGCTCGTGCGGCGGCATGTACACCGCCAACACGATGAGCTCGGCGTTCGAGGCGCTCGGCATGAGCCTGCCCTACTCGAGCACCATGGCCAACGTCCACGAAGAGATCGTGTCGGCGGCGAAGAACGCGGCGAAGGTGCTCGTCGAGGCGGTGAAGAAAGACCTGAAGCCGCGCGACATCGTCACGCGCCGGAGCATCGAGAACGCCGTCGCCGTGATCATGGCCACCGGCGGCTCGACCAACGCCGTCCTCCATTTCCTCGCCATCGCCCATGCGGCCGAAGTCGAGTGGACGATCGACGACTTCGAGCGCATGCGAAAGAAGGTGCCGGTGCTTTGCGACCTGAAGCCTTCGGGCAAGCACCTCGCCGTCGACCTGCATCGCGCCGGTGGCATCCCGCAGGTCATGAAGATCCTGCTCGCGGCCGGCCACCTGCACGGCGACTGCATCACGATCACCGGCAAGACGATCGCCGAGACCCTGGCGGAACTGCCCGCCGCGCCATCGGCGGCGCAGGACGTGATCCGCCCGATCGACCGGCCGATGTACGAGCACGGTCACCTCGCGATCCTCAAGGGCAATCTCTCGACCGAGGGTGCCGTCGCGAAGATCACGGGACTCAAGAACCCGGTCATGACCGGTCCGGCGCGCGTCTTCGACGACGAGCCTTCGGCGATGGCCGCGATCATGGACAGGAAGATCGTCCCCGGCGACGTGATGGTGCTGCGCTATCTCGGGCCGAAGGGCGCGCCCGGCATGCCCGAGATGCTCGCACCGACGAGCGCGCTCGTCGGCCAGGGCCTCGGCGAATCGGTCGGCCTCGTTACCGACGGGCGGTTCTCCGGCGGCACGTGGGGCATGGTCGTCGGCCACGTCGCGCCGGAAGCGTACGCGGGCGGCACGATCGCGCTCGTCCGCGAAGGCGACTCGATCACCATCGACGCGCACCGGCTGCTCTTGCAGCTCGAGGTCAGCGACGCCGAGCTGGCGCAGCGACGCAGCGTCTGGCGAGCGCCAGCAGCGCGCTATACGCGCGGCGTACTCGCGAAGTTCGCGAAGAACGCCTCGAGCGCAAGTCGAGGAGCGGTTCTCGACGGCGATTGAAGGGCTGGCGGAAGAGGGAACCGTCGACGTCTGACCCCTCGGACGAGGGGTGTCACTCTCCCCGGTGAGATACCCACTTCACCGGGACTGCTGCCTCCAGGGCCTTCAAGGTCGCCAACCCGCCAGGGTCCGCGGCCTCCGGCAGCCGGTATCTGGACGCGCCATCGCTTTCAGCTCGCGCAACGCCGGTTTCGACACCATCGTCGCCACAGTCAAGCTGTTCGGGCCCGATGTGAGGGAGAGCACTCACGGCGGCATGGAGATGATCGATCAGCTGGGCAGCCCCGTCGCCGTGATCGGTGTGGACATGCTGCTCGGCACGACCCTCACCGACGCGAGCGGGAATGTCGCCAACATAGCCCGGGCGCGACGGCTACAACGACATCAAGATGCGAGCCCATCTTCACTCTGGGCCGATCGTCTACATCTTCAGCGGTTCGACGATCGGCACCGGTCAAATGACGCCGGGCAATCTTTCAGCGGGCTTGGGCGACTTCGAGTTCTACAACAACGGATTCAACGCCACCACGTCGGTCGCGTTCCGCTTCGACGATTGCACCGATCGCTGGGCACTGCGGGCTAAACGACCCGCTCCGCCCCCGGACCTCAAGGTTTCTGCGCCTTGCGCCGTCCTCGGTCACCCATGCCGAGCGACACCAGGTTTTCCTTGCGACGATCGGCCTTCTTCTTCTCCATCCGGTCCATTTCGCGCCGCTTGTTCAGGCCCGACTTGTCGGACCACACCCACCAGGCGACGGCCATCGCGAACGGCACGAGGAACTTCCACATGTCGCCGAAGAATTCCCAGTTCCATGCCCCGAACGGACCGACGTTGGCCAGATTGAGCCCGATCAAGACGATGCCGATGAGGACGAACAGCATGAGATTTCTCCTGGCGTCAGGGAGCCCGGATCGACGTGCCTGACGTCAACCGGCGCGGCCCGCGTCCGTTATCCTGATGGTAGCCCAGCGGCGCTTCGCCGCGAGATCCGAGGACCCCATGAGCACCCTTCGAACCGCCGCAATCGTGATCGCCTGCATGCTTTCGGCACCGGCTTTCGCCAATCCCGAGCTGGCCCAGAAAAAGAACTGCATGGCCTGCCACGCCATCGACCAGAAAGTGATCGGGCCGGCCTACAAGGACGTCGCCGCGAAGTACGCGGGCCAGACCGACGCCCTGCCCAAGCTCACGCAGAAGGTGATGAAGGGCGGCGCGGGCGTGTGGGGCGCGGTGCCGATGCCGGCGAATCCGCAGGTGAATGAGGCCGAGGCGAAACAGCTCGTGCAGTGGATCTTGGCGATGAAGAAGTGACGCGGCTGAAGCCGCATCACTTCGTGAGGAGTGCACGGTCTAGCTTGTCAGCGGAGATCGCGAAGCGCTCGCCGTGACGTTCGGCCAGCGCTGCGGCGTTGGCGAGGAAACGCTCGCGGCCTTCCGAGACGATGAGCTGCATCGCCCCGCCCGTCCATGCCGGAAAGCCGATGCCGTAGATCGAGCCGATGTTGGCTTCGGCGACGCTCGTGAGCACGCCTTCCGCGAGGCATCGCGCGGTCTCGATCGACTGGCGATAGAGGAGGCGCTGCTTCAGCGCGTCGATATCGGCCGCGACGTCGATGCGTTCAAACGTCGTGCGCAATCCTGGCCAGAGGCGCTTCGGCTGGCCCGCCGGATAGTCGTAAAAGCCGCCACCCCCAGCGCGGCCGGGACGGCCGAGTTCCTTTACCATGCGCTCGACTAGCGCTTCGCCCGACGAGAGCGCGACCGACCTGCCTTCGGCGGCGAGATCGGCGCGCGTCTGCTCGATCACATGGACCGAGAGCGCGAGCGAAGTCTCGTCGAGCACCGCGAGCGGCCCGACCGGCATGCCCGCGGCGAGCGCGGCATGCTCGATCATCGGTGCGGCGATGCCCTCGGCGAGCATCGCCGCGCCTTCCATCACGTAGGTGCCGAAGACGCGGCTGGTGAAGAAGCCGCGCGAATCGTTGACGACGATCGGCGTCTTGCCCAGAGCCATCACGTAGTCGTAGGCCCGGGCGATCGTTTCCTCGCTCGTCTTCTTGCCGCGGATGATTTCGACGAGGCGCATCTTGTGCACCGGCGAGAAGAAGTGCAGGCCGACGAATCGCTCCGGATGCGCGCTCGCGCTCGCCAAACCGGTGATCGGCAAGGTCGAGGTGTTGCTTGCGAAGACGCCGCCCGGCGCGAGCATAGTCTCCGCCGCCTTCGTCACCGCGGCCTTGAGGGCGCGGTTCTCGAACACGGCTTCGATGATCAGGTCGCAGCCGTCGAGCCCGCGCTCATCGGCCGTCGGCTTCACGAGCGCGAGCAGGCCGGCCTCGCGCACGGGGTCCAACCTGCCCTTGGCGACCTGTGCCGAGGTGATCCTGCGGATCGCGGCCAGGCCGGCCTCGGCCTTCTCGGCCGACACGTCCTTCAGGACGCAGGCGATGCCGCGAGCAGCGTTGGCGTGGGCGATGCCCACGCCCATCATTCCCGCGCCGAGGATGCCGACGCGCTTCGGCTTCCACGCCGGCGCGTCTTTCGGCCGAGCGCGGCCCGAGCGGATCGCGTTGGCGTCGAAGAAGAACGCCTGGATCATGTTCTTGGCGTTCTGCCCGACCATGATCCTGGCGAGCTTGCGGCTCTCGATCCGCGTCGCCGTGTCGTAGTCGACGAGCGCGCCTTCGACCATCGTCTCGAGGATCGCCCGCGTCGCCGGATAGAGGCCGCGAGTCTTTTGCGCCAGCACGGCCGGCGCGACGGCGAGCGCCGCAGCGATCTTGGGCGACGAAGGCGTACCGCCCGACATCTTGTAGTCGCGACGGTCCCAGGGCTGCGTCGCGTCGGCGTGCTCGCGGATCCACGCGACGGCGAGCGCGCGCAGCTCCTCGACGCTCGCGCCGAGGCCGTCGATCCAGCCGATCTCGAGCGCCTCGCGCGGCGCGACGAGCCGGCCTTCGATGAGGTAGGGCTGGGCCGCAATCAAGCCCATCCTGCGGACCGTCTTGGTGATGCCGGTGGCGCCCGGGATGAGGCCGAGCGAGACCTCGGGCATGCCGAAGCGGATCTTGGCGTCGTCGAGCGCGAAGCGGGCATGGCCGATGAGGGCCACCTCCCAGCCGCCGCCGAGCGCCGAGCCGGCGAGGAGCGACACGACCGGACGGCCACAGGTCTCGAGCGTGCGGTAGGTCTTCTTCAGCGCCTCGATCTCCACGAAGCCCGCCTTCGCGTCGCTCTCCTTCAAGGTCAGCACGTGCTTCAGCGCCGCGCCGGCGAAGAAGGTCGACTTCGCCGAGGCGAGCAGCACGCCCTTGATGCGCTCCTTGTCGCGCACGACGGCGGCCGCGGCCTCGGCGAGGTCGTGCTGCCACTCGATCGTCATCGTGTTGACGGGTGCGCCGGGCGCGTCGAAAGTGATCGTGGCGATGCCGTCGCCGTCGATCTCGTAGCGGGTCGTCGTCATGCCGCGCGGCGCCCGCCGGGGCGCCCCAAGCGCGCCGCAGCCCCCTCGGGGGGCAGCGAACGAAGAGAGGCGCCATCGGACTTCATCATTTCAGACGCGCTCGATGATCGTCGCGATGCCCATGCCTCCGCCGACGCAGAGCGTCACCAGGCCGCGCCTCAGCTTGCGCCGCTCGAGCTCGTCGAGCAGCGTGCCGACGAGCATCGCGCCGGTCGCGCCGAGCGGATGGCCCATCGCGATCGCGCCGCCGTTGACGTTGACCTTCTCGTGCGGCACGCCCATCTCGCTCATGAAGCGCATCGGCACGGCGGCGAACGCCTCGTTGACTTCGAAAAGATCGATGTCGTCGATGGTCAGGCCGGCCTTGGCGAGCGCCTTCCTTGTCGCCGGCATCGGGCCGGTGAGCATGATCGTCGGGTCGGCGCCTGAAAGCGCCGTGACAACGATGCGCCCGCGCGGCGTGAGCCCGAGCGTCTTGCCCATGGCCTCGCTGCCGACGAGCACGGCGGCCGCGCCGTCGACGATGCCCGACGAGTTGCCCGCCGTGTGCACGTGCTCGATGCGCTCGACCTGCGGGTAGCGCGCGAGCGCAACGGCGTCGAAGCCCATCGCACCGAGCTCGGCGAAGGCGACCTTGAGCTGACCGAGGCCTCCGATCGTCGTGCGCGGCTTGATGAACTCGTCGCGCTCGAGGATGGCAACGCCGATCTCGTCGTCGACGGAGAAGACCGAGCGATCGAAGTGGCCGGCGGCCTGCGCCGCGGCGGCGCGCTGCTGCGACGTGAGCGCATAGCGGTCGACGTCGTCGCGGCCCCAGCCGCCGAGCGTCGCGATGAGGTCGGCGCCGATGCCCTGCGGCACGAAGCCGGTCTCGAAATTCGTCGCCGGGTCCTGCGACCAGGCGCCGCCGTCGGCGCCGATCGGCACGCGCGACATGCTCTCGACGCCGCCGGCGACGACCAGGTCTTCCCAGCCGCTCGCCACCTTCTGCGCAGCGATGTTGACGGCCTCCAGCCCCGAGGCGCAGAAGCGGTTGATCTGCATGCCGGCGACCTTCACGTCCCAGCCGGCCTTGAGCGCCGCCGTCTTGGCGATCACCGAGCCCTGCTCGCCGACGGGCGAGACGACGCCCATGACGACGTCGTCGAGCGCCGCCGGGTCGAAGCCGTGGCGTTGCTGCAGCTTTACGAGGAGGCCGGCGAGCAGGTCGATCGGCTTGACCTCGTGCAGGCTGCCGTCCTTCTTGCCCTTGCCGCGCGGCGTGCGGACGGCGTCGAAGATCATGGCGTGCGGCATGGCGAAGCTCCTGGGAGGGCACGTAAACTGGCCTGGTGACTGCGACCAATTATCGATCCATCTTCGTGCCCGGCCTGTTCGCCGGCCAGGTCGCCGTCGTCACCGGCGGCGGCTCGGGCATCGGCCGGTGCGCGGCGCACGAGCTGTCCGCGCTCGGCGCGGCGGTCGCGATCGTCGGCCGCAAGATCGACAAGCTCGAGTCGGTGCGCGCCGAGATCGAGAGCCAGGGCGGCGTCTGCTCGACGCATGGGTGCGACATCCGCGAGGAAGCGCAGGTGCAGGAGACGATCGCAGCCGTCCTCGCGCGGCACGGTCGCATCGACGCGCTCGTCAACAACGCCGGCGGCCAGTTCCCGGCGAAGCTCGAGGAGATCAGCGCCAAGGGCTGGGACGCCGTCGTGCGCACCAACCTCACCGGCGGCTTCCTGATGGCGCGCGAGTGCGTCACGCAATGGATGCAGAAGGACGCGAACGGCGCTCATCCGAACGGCGGCGCTCATCCGAACGGCGGTAGCGTGATCAACATCATCGCCGACATGTGGGGCGGCATGCCCGGCATGGGCCACTCGGGCGCGGCCCGCGCCGGCATGCTCAACTTCACCGAGACGGCGGCGCTCGAATGGGCTCCCGTGCGCGTCAACGCCGTCGCGCCGGGCTGGATCGCGTCGAGCGGGCTCGACCGCTATCCGCCCGAGATGACGGCAACGCTGCGTGGCATGAAGGACCTGGTGCCGCTGCGCCGGCTCGGCACCGAGAGCGAGGTCTCGGCGGCCATCGTGTTCCTGCTTTCACCGGCTGCGGCCTTCGTGTCGGGGGCATGCCTGCGCGTCGACGGCGCGGCGCCGAACGCGAAGCGCATCTGGCCCGAGGTCGGCACCGGCGGCTCGACCGAGCCGTTCGACGGCTTCCATCTCGCGGCCTCGCCGCAAGTCCTGCGCGACCTCTGATCGCGCCGACCATGCCGGCCCT
>JAYVVB010000101.1:0-4422 GCA_043787455.1 Rhizobacter sp. | reverse complement strand
AGACGAGCGCGACGACGACGCCGACGTTGACGCGATACCCCGTGAACAGCTTGGGCACCTGCGTCGACTTCAGGAACGTGATCGTCTGCGGAAAGTTGTAGCCGGCGGGATCCTTCCACGGGCCGTAGACGAGGTAGTTCAGCACCTGCTCGGCGACGTAGACGAGCATCAGGCTGACGAGGATCTCGTTGGCGTTGAAGCGGTCGCGCAGCAAGGCGACGATCGCCGCCCACACCATGCCGCCGACGACGCCGGCGGCGATCACGGCGACGAAGAACCACGCGCCCGTCGAGGGCGTCGCCTGCATCGCCATGCCGCTCGCGAAGATCGCGCCGAGGATGAACTGGCCCTCGGCGCCGATATTCCAGACGTTGGAGCGAAAGCACACCGCCAAGCCGAGCGCGATCAGGAGCAGCGGCGTCGCCTTGACGGCGAGCTCGGTGAGCGCGAAGACGCTCTTCAGCGGCTCGACGAAGAAGACGGCGAGGCCGCGCAGCGGATCCTTGCCGAGGAGGACGAAGAGGCAGGTGCCGATCAGCACCGTGATCGCGAGCGCGATCAGCGGCGACGCGATCGACATCGCGCGCGACGGCTCGGCCCGAGCTTCTAGCTTAAGCATGGGTTGCATCCCACAACCCGCTCATCCATTCGCCGACGCGTTCGACCGTCGCCTCCCGCGTCGGCACGCTCGGCGACACGCGGCCGCGGGCGATGACGAGGAGCCGGTCGCAGATCTCGAACAGCTCGTCGAGCTCCTCGCTGACGACGAGCACGGCGCAGCCGTTGTCGCGCAAGGCGAGCAGCTCACCCCGGATCTGCGCTGCGGCGCCGACGTCGACCCCCCAGGTCGGCTGCGAGACGACGAGCAACTTCGGCTGCGCATCGATCTCGCGCCCGACGATGAACTTTTGCAGGTTGCCGCCCGAAAGGCTCTTCGCCGCCGAGCCCGGCCCGCCGGCCTTGACGTTGAAGCGGTTGATCAGCGACTGCGCCAGCGCCGTGATGTCGCCCACCCGCAGCCACCCGCCGGCGCCGACGGCGCGCGTGCGCGTGAGCAAGGTGTTCTGCGCAAGCGACCGCGTCGGCACGGCGCCGCGGCCGAGGCGCTCCTCGGGCACGAAGTGGAGGCCACCGTCGCGGCGCTTCCTCGGCGAAGCGCGGGCGATGTCGCGATCGAAGAGCTGGATCGATCCGGTCGGCGCGCGCCGGTCCTCGCCCGAGATCGCCGCCATCAGCTCCTGCTGGCCGTTGCCCGAGACGCCGGCGACGCCGACGACCTCGCCGGCGCGGACGTCGAAGGAGATCGACTCGAGCGCCGTCCCGAACGGATCCTCCTTCGCGAGCGAAAGCCCTCGGACCGCGAGCACGACCGCGCCGAGCTTCGCTTCGCGATGCTGCAGCTGCGGCGGCTCGGCGCCGATCATCAATCGCGACAGGCTCGCGTTGGTCTCCTTCGTCGGATCGACCTCGCCCGTGACCTTGCCGCCGCGCAGCACCGTGCAGTGATGGCAGAGGGCGCGGATCTCGTCGAGCTTGTGCGAGATGTAGAGGATCGAGCAGCCTTCGCTGGCAAGCTTTCGCAGCGTGACGAAGAGCGTCTGCACCGCCTGCGGCGTGAGCACGGAGGTCGGCTCGTCGAGGATCAGGAGCTTGGGCGCGGTCATCAGCGCGCGCACGATCTCGACGCGCTGGCGCTCGCCGACCGAGAGCGTGTGCACGGGCCGGAGCGGATCGACCTCGAGGCCGTACACGCCCGCCACCTTCCTGATGCGCGCCGTGACGTCAGCGAGCGAGAGCGACTTGTCGAGCCCGAGCCAGACGTTCTCGGCCGCGGTCAGCGTGTCGAACAGGCTGAAGTGCTGGTAGACCATGCTGATGCCGAGCTTGCGGGCCCCGGCCGGCGACGCGACCTGCACCCGCTCGCCGTTCCAGCGGATCTCGCCACCGTCGGGCCGGACGGCGCCGTAGATGATCTTCATCAGCGTCGACTTGCCAGCGCCGTTCTCGCCGAGCACGGCATGGATCTCACCGGCGGCGACGCGCAGGCTCACCCGGTCGTTCGCCTTGACGGCCGGGTACTGCTTGCTGATGTCGACGAGCTCGAGGCGAAGGGTCATGGGGCGTTGGTCATTCTGAGCGCGAGGAAGCCGTCCGTCGATACGAGGAATGCCCTGCCACGAAAGCCTCGACCAGGTTGCGCTCGTCGGCCAGCGTCATCCATGCGAAGACGCGCTCATGCAAAGTGCGGGCCACCGACGCGCGCCGCGTCGCGACCGGGCCGACGGCCTCGTCCCAGACGCAGACGTCGGCTACGCGCCCCGGCTCGAGCGCGCCGATCTCGGCGCCGAGGCCGAGCGCGAGCGCGGCGCCGCGCGTCGCCGCGTGCAAGGCCTTCCACGCCGTGAGCCGCTCGCCGGCGAGGGCCTGGATCTTGTAGGCGTCGGCCATGTTGCGCAGCATCGACAGGGTCGTGCCGCCGCCGACGTCGCTCGCCAGGCTCACGTGCACGCCGGCGGCTTCGGCAGCGCGCCAGCCAAAAAGGCCGCTGCCGAGGAAGAGATTCGACGACGGCGAGTGCGCGATCTGCGCGCCGGCGTCGGCAAGTGCGGCGCGGTCGGCGTCGTCGAGCCAGATGCCGTGCGCGAACACGCTCCTCGCGTGGAGCAGGCCGACAGCGGCGTAGACATCGAGGTAGCTGCGCGCCTCGGGAAAGAGCTCGCGGACCCAGCGCACCTCGGCCCGGTTCTCGGCGACGTGGGTCTGCATGTACAGGCTCGGATCGTCGCGGCACAGGCGCCCGGCGAGGGCGAGCTGCTCGCGCGAGCTCGTCGGCGCGAAGCGCACGGTGACGGCATATGCGAGGCGCGACCGGCCGTGCCACTTCGCGATCAGCGCTGCCATCTCGCGCTCGGCGGTGACGACGTCGTCGCTCAGGTCGACCGGGGCGTTGCGGTCCATCAGCACCTTGCCGGCGATGACGCGCATGCCGCGTGACTCGGCCGCGGCGAAGAGCGCGTCGGCCGAGTGGGCATGGACGGTCGGAAACACCACCGCCGAGGTCGTGCCGTGCGCGACGAGCGCGTCGAGGAAGTGCGCCGCCGCGGCCTTGGCGTGATCGACGTCGGCGTGCCGGCTCTCGGCGGGAAAGGTGTGGGTCGCGAGCCAGTCGAGCAGCTCGGTGCCGTAGCTGGCGATGACGTCGATCTGCGGGCTGTGGACATGCGTGTCGACGAATCCCGGCAGGATCAAACACGCAGCGTGGTCGTGTCGCTGCCACCCTTCGCTCGGCGCTGAGGATTGCACGGCGACGATGCGGCCACCCTCGACGAGGAGCCAGTGGTCGGGACGGAAGCGAACCGTCGCGGAATCGGTCTCGCCCCAGGCCGGCTCGCCGGTGAAGTCGAGCAGGTCGCCGTGGATGGCGATGCGCTCGCCGTCGGCGGGGCGTGGCCCGGTGCTCGTCGCGGAAAGCGGGGATGGCATGCGAATCGCTGTATACCATCGCAGTACCATGGCGACACGCCCGATTCGCTTCTTTCACCGCGGCACCGTCGTCGAAATCGACGCCGCGGCAACGACGCGCACCGTTCTCGACTGGTTGCGCGAGGACGCCCGCTGCACCGGCACCAAGGAAGGCTGCAACGAGGGCGATTGCGGTGCCTGCACCGTCGTCGTCGCCGAGCTCGCGCCGAAGGATGCCGCGCCGTCGCCGGACACTGCCTTTGGCCTGCGCCTGCGCAGCGCCAACGCCTGCATCCAGTTCCTGCCGACGCTCGACGGCAAGGCGCTGTTCACGGTCGAGGACCTGGCGACGCCCGAGGGACTGCATCCGGTGCAGCAATCGATGGTCGAGTGCCACGGCTCGCAATGCGGCTTCTGCACGCCTGGCTTCGTGATGTCGCTCTGGGCCGCGTACCAGCATCACGGCGCGCGCGGCACGCGGCCGACGCGCCAGGCGCTCGCCGACGAGCTCTCCGGCAACCTCTGCCGCTGCACCGGCTACCGGCCGATCCTCGACGCCGGAGAGCGCATGTTCGATCTGCCGGCGGCACTTCTCGACAGCGCGCCGGTCGTCGCGGCGCTCGAAGGCTTGCGCACGTCCGAGACCTTCCGTCATGTCGATGCCAGCGGCGCCGAGCTGGTCGCGCCGCGCACTCTGGCGGCCTTCGCGGCCGAGCGGCTCTCGAAGCCCGACGCGCACATCCTCGGCGGGTCGACCGACATCGGTCTCTGGGTCAACAAGATGTTCCGACCGCTGCCGTCGCTGCTCTACATCGGCGCGGTCGACGAGTTGAAGCGCGTCGAGGTGCGCGACCGCGTTCTCTCGATCGGCGCTGCCGCTTCGCTCGAGGACGCCTGGCGCGCGCTGGTCGCGCGCTGGCCGACGCTCGCCGACGTGTGGCTGCGCTTCGCCGGCGTGCC
>JAYVVB010000100.1:0-5833 GCA_043787455.1 Rhizobacter sp. | reverse complement strand
CGCAGGCGTCCTCCGCCGGGTCGGGCTAGATAGAACGATGAAGGCGGGCGCGGACGGCTCGCTAAAATTCGGCATGCCGTCGTTTCGTTCCCGGGCCTGCGCCGCCACCTTCCTGATCTGCATCGCCGCGGTTGCCCACGCCCAGGTCGCGAAGTCCGTGTTCCTCGAGGAGCTCACCTGGACCGAGCTGCGCGACCAGATCCGCGCCGGCAAGTCGACCGTGATCGTGCCCGTCGGCGGCACCGAGCAAAGCGGTCCGAACATCGCCCTCGGCAAGCACAACGTGCGCGTCAAGGTGCTCGCCGGGCGCATCGCGGCGAGCTTGGGCAATGCGATCGTCGCGCCGGTGCTCGCCTATGTTCCCGAAGGCAGCATCGATCCTCCCGCCGGCCACATGCGCTTCGCCGGTACGCTGAGCATCCCCGAGGCCGCGTTCGAGACAACGCTCGAATACACGGCGCGCAGCCTCCGCCAGGCCGGCTTTCGCGACATCGTCCTGATCGGCGATCACGGCGGCTACCAGAAGAGCCTGACCAAGGTCGCGGCCAAGCTCGGCCGCGAATGGGCCGCGTCGCCGGCGCGTGTCCATGCCGTCCTCGACTACTACGACGCCGTCGAGAACGCCTTCAACCCGGCTTTGCGCAAGCAGGGCTTCAGCGATGCCGAGATCGGTTCGCACGCGGGCGCGTCGGACACTTCGCTGGCGCTCGCCGTCGACCCGCAGCTGGTGCGCGCCGAGCGCCTGCACGACGGCCCGGCGCCGGGGCCGGCCGAGGGCGTGCGCGGCGACCCGCGGCGATCGAGTGCGGCTGCGGGCCAGATCGGCGTCGAGTTGATCGTGGCGCGCACCCGCGACGCGATCCAGAAGGAAGTAGCGCGGCACTGACGTTTTGGAGTTCGGGATTTGAAATCGCATTTGCTCTCTCTTCCGCTCGCGGTTGCGCTCGTCGCTCTCGCGTCCTTGCTCGCACTCGCCGCGCCGGCCCGGGCCGCGGGTGTCGACACCGTCCCGGGCATGGCGCCCGTCACCGACGCCGCCAACCTCTACGGCGACGCTGGCGCCGGCAAGCTGAGCGCCGCGGTACAGGGCGCGCTGGCGCGCGTCTACGTGCCCAACCTGCAATCGAACGACGTCTACGTCATCGACCCGGCGACCTTCACCGTCGTCGACAAGTTCCGGGTCGGCCTCAACCCCCAGCACGTCGTCCCGGCTTGGGACCTGAAGACGCTCTGGGTCGCTAACAACGCCGAGAACACGACCAAGGGGAGCCTCACGCCGATCGATCCGCTCACCGGAAAGCCGGGCAAGTCGATCGCGGTCGACGATCCGTACAACATGTACTTCTCGCCCGACGGCAAGGACGCGATCGTCGTCGCCGAGGCCTACAAGCGCCTCGACTTCCGCGACCCGCACACGATGGCGCTGAAGTCGTCGCTGCCGACGCCGGGCTGCCAGGGCATCAACCACGCCGACTTCTCGATCGACGGCCGCTACGCGATCTTCACCTGCGAGTTCGGCGGCATGCTGGTGAAGATCGACATGGTGGGGCGCAAGGTGATCGGCTACCTGAAGCTCTCGACCGGGCACATGCCACAGGACATCCGCGTCTCGCCCGACGGCGCCGTGTTCTACGTCGCCGACATGATGGCCGACGGCATCTTCATGGTCGACGGCGCGACCTTCAAGGAGATCGGCTTCGTCGCCACCGGCAAGGGCACGCACGGCCTCTATCCGAGCCGCGACGGCAGGAAGCTCTACATCGCCAACCGCGGCTCGAACAAGATCCACGGTGCCGAGCGCGGCATGGGCAGCGTCTCGGTGCTCGACTTCGCGACTCGCAAGGTCGACGTCACGTGGCCGATCCCGGGCGGCGGCAGCCCCGACATGGGCAACGTCAGCGCCGACGGCAAGTGGCTCTGGCTCTCGGGCCGCTACGACAACGTCGTCTACGTCTTCGACACGACGACGGGCGCGGTCAAGATCATTCCGGTCGGCAAGGAACCGCACGGCCTCACCGTCTGGCCGCAGCCCGGCCGCTACTCGCTCGGCCATACCGGCAACATGCGCTAGCAGGCTTCGACGGACTGCCGGCGCCCAGGCCCCATGAACGATCCGCGACTTCGCGTCCTGCTCCTCGGCGTCGCTCTCGATGCACCCGAGGTGGCGTGCGAGACCGCCGCCGGCTGGGCCGACCTCGTCGTGCGACTGGACTCCGACGCCTCGTTCGACGCCGTCCTCGTCGACGGCGACGCCTGGCCGGCGACGCCGGTCGAGGTCGCGGCGGCGGCCGCGCTCGCGCCGATCGTGGTCGTCGTCGCCGAGCCTGGAGCGGAGGCGGCGATCGACTGGCTGCGCCAGGGCGCCGACGAGGTCGTCGCCCGCGGCGAGCTCGCGGGCGGCATCGTCGCGCGACGCGTCCGCTACGCCGTTGCGAGGCGCTCGGGCGCGACCGGGCGGGCAAGCTACTCGACCGACCAGGACACCGGCCTGCCGCATCGCCAGCAACTCGTCGAGCACCTGAGCCAGCTGCTCGCGCTGCGCGAGCGCGAGCCGTCGCCGATGGCGATGCTGGCGCTGCGCATCGCCTCGAGCGCCGGCGGCGATCCGGGCGCGTCATCGTCCGAGAAGACGCTGCTGCGCCGCAAGGTCGCGGTGCGCCTGCGCGCGGGCGTGCGCGCCAGCGACGTCGTCGCCGCGATCGACGACGACGCCTTCGCGATCCTGCTCGGCTCGATCCTCGCGCCGGGCGACGCCGACCGGGTCGCGGCCAAGCTCGTCGCCGCGCTGGTCGCGCCGTTCGTGCTCGCCGGCGGCGAGCGATTCCTCTCGGTCGCCTTCGGTATCGCCCAGTATCCCCAGGACGGGCGCGACGCCGAGCTGCTGCTGCGTCGCGCCCTGGCTCTGGCCGAGGCGGCGCCGGCCGTCGTCAGCACCGGACCGGCGGCCGAGCGCGACAGCGCCGGGGCGGCCCGGACCGCCGCCAACGACGACGCCTGACGTATCGGACAATCGAGGGGCCCGCGGCGCTATCGTCACGGGCCCAAGTCGCCGCCGTCGGCGAGATTTTTCCGCGTGCTGAAAGTGTCCCCGTGAAAGCCTCCGAGATCCGCGCCACGTTCCTGAAGTACTTCGAGTCGAAGGGCCACACCGTCGTGCCGTCGAGCCCGGTCGTCCCGGGCGACGACCCGACGCTGCTCTTCACCAACGCCGGGATGAACCAGTTCAAGGACGTGTTCCTCGGCTTCGACACGCGGCCCTACGTGCGCGCCGCAACGGCGCAGAAATGCATCCGCGCCGGCGGCAAGCACAACGACCTCGAGAACGTCGGCTACACCGCGCGCCACCACACGTTCTTCGAGATGCTCGGCAACTTCTCGTTCGGCGACTACTTCAAGAAGGACGCGCTGAAGTTTGCCTGGGAGCTGCTCACCGAGGTCTACAAGCTGCCGAAGGACAAGCTCTGGGCGACGGTCTACGCCGAGGACGACGAGGCCTACGACATCTGGAAGAACGAGATCGGCCTGCCCGCCGAGCGGATCGTGCGCATCGGCGACAAGGGGGCGCGCTACGCCTCGGACAACTTCTGGATGATGGGCGACACCGGCCCGTGCGGCCCGAGCAGCGAGATCTTCTACGACCACGGCCCGGAGATCGCCGGCGGCCCGCCCGGCTCGCCCGACGAAAACGGCGACCGCTACATCGAGATCTGGAACAACGTGTTCATGCAGTTCAACCGCCAGATCGATGAAAAGACGGGCGCGGTCGCGATGCACAAGCTGCCGAAGCCGAGCGTCGACACCGGCATGGGCCTCGAACGCCTCACGGCCGTGCTGCAGCACGTGCACTCGAACTACGAGATCGACCTCTTCGTCACCTTGCTGGCCGCAGCCAAGCGGGTCGTCGACGCGGCCGGCGCGAAGGACTGCGACAAGGATTCGCCTTCGCTCAAGGTCATCGCCGACCACATCCGCGCCTGCACCTTCACGGTCGTCGACGGCGTGATCCCCGGCAACGAAGGCCGCGGCTATGTCCTGCGCCGGATCACGAGGCGGGCGATCCGGCACGGCTACAAGCTCGGTGCGCGAAAGCCCTTCTTCCACAAGCTCGTCGCCGACCTCGCCGCCGAGATGGGCGACGCGTATCCCGAGCTGCGCTCGGGCGGCCAGCGCGCGACCGACGTCCTGCGCCAGGAAGAGGAGCGCTTCTTCCAGACGATCGCCAACGGCATGGACATCCTCGAGGGCGCGATCGCGACGCTGCAGGCCTCGGGCGCGCGCGCGCTCGGCGGCGACGTTGCCTTCAAGCTGCACGACACCTACGGCTTCCCGCTCGACTTGACCGCCGACGTGGCGCGCGAGCGAGGAGTCACGGTCGACACCGTCGCTTTCGAGTCCGCAATGGACAAGCAACGTGAGCAGGCACGCGCAGCGGGAAAGTTCAAAGTGGCCCAAGGCCTCAGCTATCAAGGCCGGCAAACAACCTTTCATGGCTACGAAGCGACAGTCTTAGACGAAGCAATAGTTTTCGCCGTCTACGTCAACGGGACAGCGGAGCCATCGGCGAAGGCCGGTGACGATGCCGTGATCGTGCTCGGTCACAGCCCCTTCTACGCAGAATCCGGCGGCCAAGTGGGCGATACCGGCGAACTTCGAAACGGCACGTCGCGCTTCCTGGTCGAAGACACCACCAAGATTCAAGCAACGGTTTTTGGTCATGAAGGACGTGTCGTCGAAGGCGAAATCGGAGTCGGCGACATCGTCAAGGCGACCGTCGATGTCGAGCGCCGCGCCAGAACCGTGCGCAACCACAGCGCGACCCACCTGATGCACAAGGCTTTGCGCGAGGTGCTGGGCGAGCACGTGCAGCAGAAGGGCTCGCTCGTCGATGCCGACAAGACACGCTTCGACTTCGCCCACAACGCGCCGCTCACCGACGAGCAGATCCGCCGGGTCGAGAGCATCGTCAATGGCGAGATCCTGGCCAACCTCGAGACGAAGGCGCGGGTCATGCCGATCGACGATGCCCAAAAGATCGGCGCGATGATGCTGTTCGGCGAGAAGTACGGCGACGAGGTGCGCGTCCTCGACATCGGCTCTAGTCGCGAGCTCTGCGGCGGCACCCATGTCGAGCGCACCGGCGACATCGGCCTCTTCAAGATCGTCTCGGAAAGCGGCGTCGCCGCCGGCATCCGCCGCGTCGAGGCCGTCACCGGCGGCAACGCGCTCGCCTACCTGCAGTCGCTCGAGGCCACGGTGAATCGTCTCGCGGGCGCGCTGCGTTCCGCGCCGGCCGAGGTGCCGGCACGGCTGGCGCAGGTGCTCGAGCACACGCGCGTGCTCGAGAAGGAGCTCGCTGCGCTCAAGGGCCGGCTGGCGTCGGCGCAGGGCGGTGACCTGGCGGCGCAGGCCATCGACATCAAGGGCCTGAAGGTGCTCGCGGCGCGACTCGACGGCGCCGACGCGAAGTCGCTGCGCGAGACGCTCGACAAGCTCAAGGACAAGCTGAAGACGGCGGTCGTGGTCCTCGCCGCGGTCGACGGCGCGAAGGTGCAGATCGCCGCCGGCGTCACCGCTGACAGCGTCGCCCGCGTCAAGGCCGGCGAGCTCGTCAACTTCGTCGCCCAGCAGGTCGGCGGCAAGGGCGGCGGCAAGGCCGACATGGCCATGGCTGGCGGCACCGACCCGTCGCATCTCGCGGAAGCGCTCGCGTCGGTGGCGGGCTGGGTCGAGGAGCGCGCCTGATGGACATGCTGTTTCTGGAAGGTCTCGAGGTGCCGTGCCGGGTCGGCTGCAGCGACCCCGAGCGGGCGACACCGCAGTCGCTGCGTGTCGA
>JAYVVB010000099.1:0-8991 GCA_043787455.1 Rhizobacter sp. | reverse complement strand
GCACCAACGCCGCGGCGGCGCAGGCCTTCGTTGCCTACGTGCTCTCCCCACCGGCGCAGGCGGTCCTCGCGCGCTACGGTTTCTCGCGGCCTTAAGCGGGCCGCGGTCGCTTCGTGGCGCCGGCCTGGATCGCGCTCGGCCTGTCGCTGAAAGTCGCGCTCTGGGCGACGGCGATCGACCTGGTCCTCGGTGTCGCCGTCGGCTACGCCTTGGCGCGCCTGCGCTTTCCCGGACGCGAGCTCGTGGATTCGATCCTGCTGCTGCCGATGGTCCTGCCGCCGACGGTGCTCGGCTACTACCTGCTCGTCGTCGTCGGCCGGCGCGGCTGGCTCGGCGCGTGGCTCGAGAACAGCTTCGGCATCCATCTCATCTTCACCTGGCAGGGTGCCGTGCTCGCTGCCGCCGTGGTCGCCTTCCCCTTCGTCTGCAAATCGGCACGCGCTGCGTTCGAGACCGTCGACACGCAGATCGAGGACGCGGCGCGCGTGCTCGGGCTCGGCGAGGGCGCCGTCTTCTTGCGCGTGACCTTGCCGCTCGCCTGGCGCGGCATCCTGGCCGGGGCGCTGCTCGCGTTCGCGCGTTCGCTCGGCGAGTTCGGCGCGACGCTGATGGTCGCGGGGAGCATCCCGGGCAAGACCCAAACGCTCTCGATCGCCGTCTACGAAGCGGTGCAGGCCGGCCAGGACGATCTCGCCAACCTGCTCGTCCTCGTGACCTCGGTGACGTGCATCGTCGTGCTGCTGCTTGCCGGCCGGCTGGCGCCGCTGCGCGTCGTCGGTCGATCGTGAGGTTCGCATGAAGTGGGACGTCGCGGTCCGCAAGGTCATGGGCGCCGGCGCGCAGCGCTTCGAGCTCGACGTCGCCTTCCGCAGCGACGCGACCCGCCTCGTCCTGTTCGGTCCTTCGGGCGCTGGCAAGACGCTGACGCTGAAGGCGATCTCCGGGCTGATCCGTCCCGACGCCGGCCACGTTCGCATGAATGGCGCGACGCTGTTCGATTCGACGGCCGCCGTCGATCTGCCGGCGCGACGACGTGGCATCGGCTACCTGTTCCAGGAGTACGCGCTCTTCCCGCACCTCGACGTGGGCCAGAACATCGCCTTCGGCCGCGACAAGGGATGGCGCAATCCGCGGCGCCGCGCGGCCGATGGCGCCGTCGATCGCTGGCTCGATGCGCTCGGCCTGCGTGCGCTCGCGGCGCGCTATCCCGACGAGCTCTCGGGCGGCCAGCGCCAGCGCGTCGCGATCGCCCGCGCGCTCCTTTCCGAGCCGCGCGCGCTGCTCCTCGACGAGCCCTTCGCCGCGCTCGACGCGCCGCTTCGCAGCCGCCTGCGTGCAGACCTGAGCGCATTGCAGGCCGAGCTCGCGCTGCCGATCGTGCTCATCACGCACGACCCGAGCGACGTCGACGCCTTCGCCGACGAGGTGCTCGCCATCGAGGCCGGCCGCGCGCTGCGACCCGTCGTCCATGATCCGGAAAGGAATGCCATGAAAACCAGTGCGCGCAACCAGCTCGTCGGCACCGTCAGCGCGGTCACCGCGGGTGCCGTCAACGACGAGATCGAGATCGCGTTGCCCGGCGGTCAGCGCATCGTCGCCGTCGTCACGCGCGACAGCACGGCGAGCCTCGGCCTCGTCGTCGGCGCCGCAGCGTTCGCGCTCGTCAAGGCGTCGTCGGTCATCGTCGTCGCCGACATGGGCGGCGCGCGCCTGTCGGCGCGCAACCAGCTCGCCGGTCGCATCACGGCCGTGACGTCGGGCGCGGTCAACTCGGAAGTGATCGTCGATGTCGACGGCGGCGTGGCGATCGTCGCGATCGTCACGCAGGAAAGCATCCGCTCGCTCGGCCTCGCGCCCGGCGCGCCGGCGACGGCGATCTTCAAGGCCTCGAGCGTGATCGTCGGCGTGTCGCGCTGAGCGCGCGCCGCGGCTTCAGCGCGCGAGCAGCTCGAGGAGTCGGGCGATGTCGGTTGCCGCCGCCTTCGCCGCGCGCGCCTCGATGCGTCGATAGGTCGCCACGATGTCGTCGCCGACCTCGGTCAGCGCGCTGCTGCCGCCGCGCTCGCCGCCGGTCGTCGACGCGACGGCCGGTCGGGCGAGCGAGGCGTTCATCTCGTCGACGAGGATCCAGGCGCGCCGGTACGACATGCCCATCGCCTTCGCCGCGCCGGTGATCGAACGCGTCTCGGCGATGGCCTCGAGCAGCGCGATCTTGCCGGGCCCGATCGAGATGACGTCGCCCGACATCACGCGCAGACGAAAGCGCGCGACCGGGGCCGGGCGTCGCGCCGTGCGCTTCTTTGCCGGCTCGTTCAGCTGGCCACCTCGCAGCGCTCGACGACGCCGTAGATCGGGTCGCTGCCGGTCACGGTCGACATGCCGCTATTTCACCGACGGTGGGCCCATCACGGCGTCGGGCAGGCCGGTCGCGATCTGGGGAAGGGCGCAGATCAGGAACACCGCCAGGAACATCAGGCCGACGAAGGGCAGCACGCCGCGGATGATCTGGCCGAGCGTGATGTCGGGCGCGATGTTCTTGATGACGAAGAGGTTGAGGCCGACCGGCGGATGGATGAGGCCGGTCTCCATGACGATCGTCATCAGCACGCCGAACCAGATCAGGTCGAAGCCGGCGGTCTTGAGCGGCGGCAGCACGATTGGCGCGGTCATGAGGATGATGCTCACCGGCGGCAGGAAGAAGCCGAGGACAACGACCAGGACGAGGATCGCCGCGAGCAGCAGCCACTTCGAGAGCTGCAGCTCGACGATCCACTGCGCCGTCGACTGGCTGATGTGCAGATAGCTCATCACGTACGAGAAGAGCAGCGACATGCCGATGATGAACATCAGCATCGTCGATTCCTTGAGCGTTGCCGAGAGGATCGGCGCGACGTCCCTGGGTCGCCAGACGCCGTAGACGATGGCGATGAGAACGAGCGCGAGCAGCGCGCCGAGGCCGGCCGTTTCCGACGGCGTCGCGAAGCCGCCGTAGAGCGCGACCATCACGCCGATCAGGAGGACGACGAAGGGCAGCACGCGCGGCAGCATCTCGACCTTCTGGCGCAGCGTGTAGACGTCTACGTCGAGCATCGCCGAGGCGGTGCCGTCGCGGGCGTGGGCGAGGGTCGCGGCGCGGTGCTCGCTGCGGTAGCGCAACACCGCATAGGCCGCGAACAGGCCGACAAGAAGCAGCCCCGGGCCGATGCCGGCGAGGAAGAGCCGGCCGAGCGACTGCTCGGCGGCGACCGCGTACAGGATCATCGTGATCGACGGTGGCAGGAGGATGCCGAGCGTGCCGCCGGCGGCGATGATCCCGGCCGCGAAGCCGGGCGAATAGCCGCGCTTTCGCATCTCGGGGATGCCGGCCGAGCCAATCGCCGAGCACGTCGCCGGGCTCGAGCCGGCCATCGCCGCGAACAAGGCGCAAGCGAAGACGTTGGCGATGCCGAGGCCGCCCGGCACGCGGCTCATCCACGCGTGCAGCGCTGCGTAGAGGTCCTGCCCGGCGCGCGAGCGACCGATCGCCGCACCCTTGAGGATGAAGAGCGGGATCGAGAGCAGCGTGATGCTCGCCATCTCCTCGTAGACGTTCTGGGTGATCGTGTCGAGCGAGGCGCCCGGCATGAAGATCGCCATGAAGACGACGGCGACGGCACCGAGCGCGAACGCGATCGGCGCACCCGATAGCATGAAGACGAGCGTGACCGCGGCGAACGCCAGGCCGAGCGAGAGCATCGACATCAGCGCTCGCGCAAGCTAGCGAGCATGCGGTTGACGCTCGCCGAGAAATGCACCGCGAGCTGCAATGTGAGCAGCGTCATGCCGAGCGACATCAGGCCGTACGGGATCCAGAGCGGCGGCGCCCAGGACGACGAGGTCGTCTGCTTGTCGACCCAGGCCTCGTGCAGCAGCGTCCACGACTTCCACGTGAAGAGGGCGCAGAAGGCGAGGCAGAGGAGGTCGACGGCGGCGCGCCGCGTGGCGTCGACGCGCTTCGAGAGCAGCGTCGAGAGTGCCTCGATGCCGACGTGGCCGCGGATCGACTGCACGAACGCGCCGCAGAGAAAGGTCGCGCCGACGAGCAGGAAGACGGCGGTCTCGTCCTGCCAGTCGGTCGACGCCTTCCAGACATAGCGCGTGACGACGCTCGACGTGAGGACGAGCGAGGCCGCGAGCAGGGCGACCATGCCGAAGGCCACCGTGCAGCGGTTGGCGAAGGCGAGGGCGCGCGCCAGCGGCATCAGCGCGCGCGGCGTCGCCGGATCGACGCCGACGATGGCGCGGAGCTCGGCGGCATCGGCCGGGCTGGCGGTTCCGATGGGCGCGACCGCGGCGTCGGCGAGGACGTCGGCCACCGCCGCCGACGCGGCGAGGCGCGGATCGACCGCGCCGCCCGAAGCGGGGCTCACGCGAGCAGCTTCTGCGCCGCCTTGAGCAAGGCCGCCGAGGTCTCGCCGCGCTCGCCGTAGTCCTTCCAGGCCGTGTCGCGGGCGATCGCCTGCCACTTCTTCACCGTCGCCTCGTCGAGGTCGAAGACCTTGGCGCCGGCCTTGGCGTAGACGTCGGCGGCGATCTTGTCGTCGGCCCTGGCCGCGTCGAGGGCGAACTTCTCCTGCTCGGCGCCCGCGGCCATGACGATGTCCTGCTGCGCCTTCGGCAGTTTGGCGAAGATCTCCTTGCTCATCAGGAGCGGCTCGAACATGAACCAGTAGGCCTTGTTGCGGCCGCTGGTCAGGTTCTTGGCGATCTCCTCGAGCTTGAACGAGATGAAGCTCGTCGACGATGTCATCGCCGCGTCCATCGCGCCGGTCTGCATCGCGGCATAGATCTCGTTCGACGGCAGCGAGATCACCGAAGCGCCCGCGGCCTTCAGCATCATGTCCATTTCGCGGCTGCCGCCGCGAACCTTCATGCCCTTGGCATCGTCGGGCGCGACCAGCGGCGCGGCCCGGCTGGCGACGCCGCCGGCCTGCCAGATCCAGCTGACGACGGCGATGCCCTTCTCGTCGAGCGTCCTGGCCAGAAGCTTGCCGACCTCGGCCGTCTTCCACGCCGTGCCGACCTCGTAGCTCGGCACCAGCGCCGGCATCAGGCCGATGTTGGTCTCGGGCACCTCGCCGCCGGCGTAGGAGAGCGGGTACAGGCTGAAGTCGAGCGCGCCCTTTCGCAGCGCCGAGAACTGCGGGATCGTCTTCATCAGCGACGAGCCGGGATAGACCGCCGCCTTGAGCGCGCCGTTGCTCTTCTTCTCGATGTCGGCAGCGAAGCGCCGGCAGAGGCGATCGCGGAAGTCGCCCTCGGTTGCCGTGCCGCCGGGGAACTGGTGCGAGATCTTCAAGGTGCCCGCCTGTGCCCACGCGGCGCCGGCCATCGGCAGGGCGCCGGCCGCGGCCACCCTGCGCACCCATTCGCGTCGGGTCATCGCCATGCTCGTCTCCTGTCGTTGTCTCGGATCGGACACATTCTGACCGGCGCGATTCCCGCCCGCCATTGGGGGTCTTCGCCAGCGCGGGCGGCGGGCGGTGCGCGTCGGCGACGGGTGACAAGCGAAGATCTGTCACGCCGGCGCGACGATTCACCGAAGCTTCATGGCGCCGACCCGCGACGGTCATCGCGGCCGTCGACATTGCCGTCCATGGACCGCGACGCTTCCTTCCTGCGCGAGTGGCTGAAAACGACCGCCGACGAGCCTCACGCCGCCGACGCCCGCGGCGCGGAGAGTCTCCGTTTTCGTACCGTCTGGATTTCCGATATCCATCTCGGCACGCCCGGCTGCCAGGCCGGCGCCCTGCTCGAGTTCCTGCGTCGTGTCGAGTGCGACACGCTGTTCCTCGTCGGCGACATCGTCGACGGCTGGCAGCTGCGCCGCTCGTGGTACTGGCCGCAGGGGCACAACGACGTCGTCCAGAAGCTGCTCCGCAAGGCGCGCAAGGGAACGCGCGTGATCTTCGTGCCGGGCAACCACGACGAGTTCGCGCGTCGCTACATCGGCCGCGAATTCGGCGGCATCGAGGTCGCGGAGGAGTGGCTCCACATCACCGCCGACGGCAAGCGGCTTTGGGTCACCCACGGCGACCTGTTCGACGGCGTGATCCAGTGCGCCAAGTGGCTTGCCTACGTCGGCGACTGGTTCTACGAGCTCACGCTCCGGCTCAATCGCCACTTCAACTCGATGCGCGCGCGGCTGGGACTGCCCTACTGGTCGCTGTCGAAGTACCTGAAGCAGAAGGTGAAGCGAGCCGTGAGCTACGTCGGCGACTTCGAGTCGGCGCTGGCGAAGGAAGCGAAGAAGCGCGGTGCCGACGGCGTCGTCTGCGGCCACATCCACCACGCCGAGCTGCGCGTCATCGACGGCATCGTCTACGCCAACGACGGCGACTGGGTCGAGAGCCTCACCGCGCTGGTGGAGCATGCCGACGGCCGGCTCGAGATCGTCGACGGGTCGGTGCTCGCACCCGTCGTTGCGGTGCGACCGCGCTCCACGCCGGAGGTCGCGAACGCATGAGGATCGTCGTCGTCACCGACGCGTGGGCGCCGCAGGTCAACGGCGTCGTGACGACGCTGGTCGACCTGCGCCAGCGTCTGCTCGCCGCCGGCCATGACGTCGAGATCGTCGAGCCGTCGTCGTTTCGCACCGTCGGCTGCCCGGGCTACGGCGAGATCCGTCTCGCCTGGCGCGCCCGCGACAAGGTCGCTCGCCAGCTCGACGCATCGCGCGCCGATGCGATCCACGTCGCCACCGAAGGACCGCTCGGGCTCGCGGCGCGAGCCTGGTGCCGCCGTCGCGGCGTGCCGTTCACGACCGCGTTCCATTCGCGCTTTCCCGAGTTCCTCACCGCCTCGTTCGGCATTCCGGCGAGCTGGGGCTACGCCGCGATGCGACGCTTCCATGCGCCTTCGGCCGGCGTGATGGTGCCGTCGGCCGGGACCTTCGAGATCCTTGAGCGCCACGGCTTTCGCAACCTGCGCCGCTGGTCGCACGGCATCGACCTCGAGCTGTTCCGGCCGAACCCGAACGCCTCGCTCGGCTGGCCGCGGCCGCTCTTCCTTTTCGTCGGCCGGGTCTCGCCCGAGAAAAACCTCGACGCTTTCCTGAAGCTCGAGCTGCCGGGATCGAAGGTTGTCTGCGGCGGCGGGCCGATGCTCGAACGCTATCGCCGCGCCCATCCGGAGGTGCATTGGGTCGGCTCGGTGCCGCGCCACCGGCTCGTCGACTTCTATGCCGCGGCCGATGCCTTCGTCTACCCGAGTCGAACCGACACCTTCGGCCTCGTGATGCTCGAGGCGATGGCGTGCGGGACGCCGGTCGCCGCGTATCCGGTCGCCGGCCCGCTCGATGTCGTCGGCAGCTCCGACGGCGGCGTGCTCGACGTCGATCTTCGCCGGGCCGCGCTCGCCGCGCTGAAGGTGCCGCGCGATCGCGCCCGCGCCCGCGCCCTCGAGTTCGACTGGGACCGCGTCTCGCGCGAGTTCGTGTCGTACCTCGCGCCGATCGATCGCCGCGCGCCGCAGGCAAAGGTCGCCGCGATCAGCCGTCTCGCCTGATCCGCCGACGCGCAAGCTTCGCAACTTCTCAGGCGGTCGACGCTTCGATCATCGGCTCGAGGAAGTGACGGCGATGGCGCTGGGGCAGGCCGCCGAGCGTCATCAGCATCGGCAGGTCGGCGCAATCGAAGCCGGAGTCCCACGCCGGCGGCCCGAGCAGCTCGGCACCGCAGCGCAGGTAGCCCTTGATGAGCGGCGGCGTGACGACATCGACGTCGTCGCAGACGCCGTCGAGCGGCAGCGGGCAGAAGGGCGCGACGCGTCGCCCGGCCGGCGCCAGGTGCAGCGCCGACAGCCGTCGCCAGAGGCTCGCGACACGTGCGCGGCCGTCACCGGCGAGCGGCACGCTGGCGCAGCCGAAGGCGACGTCGAGCCCATGCCGGATCATGAACTCGCCGAGCGCGCTCCAGAGCACGAGGATCGTTCCGCCGGTGCGCCAGGCCGGGTCGATGCACGAGCGTCCGAGCTCGGCCATGCGCGGCCGCATCGACGCGAGCGGGCCTAGGTCGAACTCGGTTTCGCTGTAGAAGCCACCGGCGCGGCGCGCCGCCTCGGGCGTGAGGACGCGGTAGGTGCCGACGACCTGCGTGCTCGCGTCGATCGCAGAGACCGCGCGCACCAGCAGATGAGCGCAGTGATCGTCGAAGCGATCGGCGTCGTGCGCCGGCGGCGTGCCTGGCGCGATGTCGAGACGCGCGCCCATCTCGCCGGCGAACACGCGATAGCGCAGGCGCTGCGCTTCGCGCACGTCGGCGATGTCGTCGGCCCAGCTCGCCTCGAGTCGAAACGGCGTTTTGGCCGCCGCCCGCTCGGGCAGCGTCGAGAGCAACGGATCACCCGTGCGGGCGACATGGACGGAGGACTGCATGGCTCGCCTTTCGCATCGACGGGCGCATGGTGCTGCCCCGCGATGACCGGCGCGTGAAGTGCGCGCGACAGTCCGGCGCAGCGGTCGTCGACCGTGCCGTCGTCGACGCTTCAGTCGGCCTGAATGTCCTGGTTGGCGTCGTTGCGGACGAAGCCGCGGTCGTCGAAGACGAAGGCCGACTCGGGCAGCGGCCGCGCGTCGATCGACGTGACCCGCCATTGCTCGACACCGGTGTCATCGGTGATCACCAGGGCGACGCGCTGCTGCACGCTCCAGCAGATCTTGCTCGTGCGCTCGCCCTGGGTCAGCGCGAACCAGCGACAGGCGGCTACCGGGGTCGCG
This sequence comes from Rhizobacter sp., assembly GCA_043787455.1. Taxonomy (GTDB): domain Bacteria; phylum Pseudomonadota; class Gammaproteobacteria; order Burkholderiales; family Burkholderiaceae_C; genus Schlegelella_A. The sequence goes on along the minus strand of JAYVVB010000099.1, from coordinate 236 downwards.
CGCGGCACATCGCCGCGCGGCAGCGCGCTCAACGTGTACGGTCCAACTGGTCGCGCGAGTGAATGCGCGAGCGAGAACCAGTCGGTGAAGTGGCCGATGCGATAGAGGTTGGTGCGAGCGATGTCGGTTCGCAGCCTTCGCCTCAGGTCGAGCACGGTCATCGACCATTCGAGCTCGCCCGCGCGTCGCGCTACGAGCGTCTCGAGGGCATCGTCGGTGCGGCGCTTCACGCGCAG